>DBFCNY010000063.1:0-16396 GCA_048298285.1 Collinsella sp. | reverse complement strand
GACCCGCCCAGTTAAGACGGTGCGGCAGACAATTGAGATTAGTTTGCCTCCGGAGTCGTAAGCATAATGAGTCAGTTCGATGACCGGAAGTTTTGCAACACCATAATTACTGGCTTCGGAATCGCTAAGCTGACGTGCTCTATAGCTTTCCCTAACAGATTGGATAGACTTGGACAAGTCGTCCATGATTCTGCTAAATGCCTGAAAATCTAACTGGTTATTCGGAACGCGCGACTTTGAAATGAAGAACGTATCAGCGCCTATGAAGCTGCCTTCAAGTTCGTAGGTCAATTCAAGACGCTGAATTTCATCGCGACTTTGACATCCAAATTGTTGGAGCATCATTACGGAAATTGGACGACCTGATGTGAGGCCGCCGAAATGTTTGGTGATGGCATCCGGATCAACGCCATCGCAATGGCTTGCAAAGTCAAAGTCTAAAAGTGAATTGAGCTCGCTAACGCGTTTCGGTGCAACAAACGATCCCTTACCTTGGATTCGATAGATACTTCCACGACGCTCCAGCTCACTCATGGCAAGTCGGACGGTTGTTCTGCTTACGGCGTATTCGTCGCAGAGTTCCATTTCTGTTGGAAGTTTATCGTCTGCTTGATATTCATCGACGATCTGCTTGAGCAGCGCGTCGGTGAGCTGTAAATAGAGTGGCCGTTTTTCGTGTGTATCGAGCATTAGAGCCTCAGTTTGCATGTTGGTTATACCTGATGGTTGCCTCAGTCGGGATGTAACGTGGGCAAGGTAACCTTAACGTATCACAGAGCGGCTCAGCATGACGATCTGATGCCTGTATCCACGAAGGGCTTGTCCGAGCGTGAAGATATTCTGGGGCAGGCAAATACCGTTCATGGAGTCCCCGATATGTTGGAGATCAGCACCGGCTGCTTTTGCTGCAAGGCCTATTTTCTTAATGGTCTCGCTGTCGCAGGAGTCTTGACTCGTCCCGTTCGCCGCCATGACGAGAACCTTCTCTTCAATTGACTTGCCTACGTTGTGGGATCGTACAAAGTCTACGATGGCGCGCAGGTCTGCTTCTTGGAAGCAAGGGGCGGTGTAGGGGGCTGGCACGAGAAGGATATCGACGCCGAGGTCAACAAACTTGCGCGCAATTTCGAGCGTCATGACAGGTTCCGCAACGCCCGCTCCATGCATTTTTCCGGCTATGACCAGGCCATTGAAATGCTCTTTGGAGAGTTTAATCGAATGGGCGATTGCATCGTTGGAGACGCCGGTTCCAGGGTTGCCCGTCAGGCAGATAAAATCAAATCCGAGTTCGTTAGCCTTTTCTAAGGTCTTGGGAGAGACGCGACGACCCATGGGGATTTCCGTTCGGGATTCAGACATCTCTGCCTCGTTATCAACTGGCTCCAGATTGACGCCAATGGGCCTTCCGCATGCTCGCTTCACCCAAGTGACCGGGTTTTCATTGAGATCATCTGGAATACCGGCAATAACTGGATCGAACACATCGAGCGCGTTAAACAGAAGCAGGTCGGCACCTGCGGCACGTTCGATTTCGGCATTAGTAACGCCGCCGAGAAATTGGGAAGAGGGTACGTTTTCCGCCATGATGGTACGTCCCTCGGAAGCCAGAATTGCCTGCTTTAGATCCATGGGTGACGTGGCGGCAAAATCGGATGCGGACATGTTCAGTAATCGTTTGGGCATTGTTACTTCCTTTGACTAGAACGACAGGCTTGTGACATTGTCTCTAATATTGTTACAACAATATATTCAATATGTTATATCCAATCGGTGAACGGTTGCAAACTTATAGTACTGCTCAGGGAAAATAGTCTTTAGCTGGGAAAACCTTATAGTAATCAGCTACCGTTCACCGAATAAGTATTTGAATTCTTGACATATCGACAAAGCGGAAAAAGAATTGGTTATGACAAATCGCGCAAATGATATTACATTTCGCACAAGAACGTATTCACTTACATAAGTGGATACAAACGGGGACGACGACGGTTGAGTCCGGATAAATCGTTACGTGCCCGGGAATCATGAAAGGATGTGTTATGGACGCTATCGTCAAATTCCTTGAAAAACACCAGCCCCTCTTCGACAAAATCTCGAGGAACATTTATCTGGTGGCGATCAAGGATGGCTTTCTCTCGAATATGCCAATTGTGCTGTTCTCGAGCCTGTTCCTTCTTCTTTCGACGCTCCCTGCCTATGTAGGCATCACGCTTCCGCCTGAGGTGCTGGATTTCTTCAATAAAATCTATGCATATACCATGGGACTTCTTGGCATTATGGTGGCCGGCACCACGGCGAGCTCACTTGCCATGTCGATGAACCGTCGCATGCCTTCGGGTAAATCTCTCAACCCCACCTCGTGCATGGTTTGTGCCATGTGCGGCATGCTCTTGCTATCGGTGACGAACGATGTTGTCTCGATTGGCGGAGCAGATACATCTGTTTTTGAAACCGGCTATATGGGAACCAAGGGTTTTCTCGCTGCGTTCGTGGCCGCATTCTTGACCGTTAATATCTATAAGGTGTGCATTAGCCATAATGTGACGATCAAGCTCCCCAAAGAGGTCCCTGGCTCTATTGCGCAGAGTTTTCGCGATATCTTTGCATTTGGGTTTTCGATCCTTGCGTGCGCTTTTATCGATCTTGCGAGCCGTAAGCTGCTTGCTGTGCCGTTCGCCAATTTGGTATCCGCTCTCATCTCGCCGCTGTTCTCCGCGGTCGACACCTATCCTGGCATGGCGCTTATCGAAGGCGCGGTCGCACTTTTCCAATTTATGGGTATCCACGGTGCTTCGGTTGTCATGAGTCCGATCAATGCTGCGCTCTACGGCAATACCGTTACCAATCTTGAGGTTTTCCAAGCAGGTGGACACCCGTCAATTGCTCTCACGCAGGACTTTACAAGCTTCATCGGCGGTCTGGGCGGTTCTGGCTGCACGTTCATCGTTCCTATTATCCTGATCATGTTTATGCGCTCCAAGCAGCTTAAAGCCATGGGCAAGGCATCGATTATCCCGGTGATTTTTGGAGTTAACGAGCCCGTTATCTTCGGTATGCCGATTGTTCTCAATCCCTATATGTTCGTGCCCTTCCTAGTGGCTCCTATGGTCAACGCCATTATCGGTAAATTTTTCATTGACGTCATTGGGATGAACGCCCCCATGTATACCATGCCGTGGGCGCTTCCCGGCCCAATTGGTGCGTTCCTCACCACGGGTCTCGATCTGCGTTCTCTCGTATTGATGGCAGTGCTGTTGGTCGTTGACTTTGTGATTTACTATCCGTTCTGCAAGGCGTATGACCATCAGCTTTGTTTGGGTGAGTCTGCAAAGGAGACTGCAGGAACCTCGGATGCAGATGCTATTGCCGCACAGGAAAATGTCGCAAAAGCTCTCGAGGCGGTAAAGGACAAGGCGGAGCAGATCCGCGTGCTTGTGCTTTGCCAGGGTGCCGGCACTTCGACTCTCTTGGCAAATGCTCTTCGCGAAGGTGCCGCTGCTAAGGGTATCGATTTGGTTTCTCAGTCCGGTGCGTACGGAAGCCACTATGAGACGATGGATCAGTACAACGTGATTGTTCTGGCACCCCAGGCACGCATGTACTATGACGCTATGAAGGCCGATACCGATCGCCTTGGAATTAAACTGCTCACCACAAGGGGCAAGGAGTATATCGACCTTACCAACGATCCCGAAGGTGCAATTGACTGGATCGTTCAGGAGCTGGCCAAATAGTGGATGCACTCCGTCGTTGATTCGTCGGTGTATAGTACGGCCCTGCAGCTTATTGAGCTGCGGGGCCGTATTTCGTTGAGTATCTAATTGAGACAATGAGCGCAACCGTCGTGAGATCGCATTGGCGCTCTCCGAGTCACCGACAAGCTGACTTTCATCTATGTGACCAATTCGCTTTCGGCCTTTAGCCTGCTCGAGGCGCGCGAGGATTGCGAGCTGTGCCTGGTGGGCGGCATGTACCGCCGCCGCACCGCCGCCTTTGTGGGGCCCACGGCCGAGGATACCCTGCGCGCGCTGGGCATCGATGCGGCGTTTATCGGCGCCAACGGTATTCTGGACGGCGACGTGTCCACGTCTAATATGGATGAGGGTCGTATCCAGCAGCTCGCTTTTAGCAAAGCAGACTCGCACTATCTAATCGCCGACTCCAGCAAGATCGGCAAGCGCGACTTCTACACCTTCTGCCGCCTGGACAGCCTGGACGCCGTAGTGTGCGAGCCGAGCATCTCCGCCGAAGACCGCGCCGCCATCGAGGAGCACGCGCAGGTCATTTGCTAACTAGCGTAGCAGGCGATACTTCTGCCCTCTGCCGGTGCCTTCAACTGTCGCCAGGCCTGTCTCAACGAGTTTTTTGAGGATGCGAAGAAGCTTCGAGCGACTAAAGGTGACTTTGGCCGCAAGCTCGCTTGTCGATTGAGGGTGTACTCCGCTCAGCAGTCCGAATACGATAAGTTCGTCGCCTTTGAGCCCCGGGTTATCCATGAGTAGGGGAAGTGTTACCACAATGGCGTTATCCGAAACTTGAAACCGGGGCTTTCTGACGCTGTCCTTATAGGTATCGCGAATTCGCATGATGCCCGTTCCAAAGGCTTCGATAAGACCCAGGCGCAAAAAGACTTCGGCAAGAATACGATTGCGTCTAACGGATAGCATGTCGGACAGATATTCATCGACGGTCATGCTTGCCGGCAAGCCGCCGGGCGAAGCGACTTCCACACGGTCGTCGAACATCGAGATGCGGATGTGTGCGGGCGCATCCCAAGTCCTATGAACGACTGCATTGGTAATGGCCTCGCGGAATGCTTCGAGCGGAATGAGCTCCTTGCGGACCCGCTCCATTCCCTTGATCTCTTCGTAACAGTACTGAGTTTCAAATAGTTCAAGAGCGCCGTCAATCTCCGTTAAAACCGATGCATGTTCGAGAGTTTTGCGCTGCTTAATGAGGTTGATAGTTTCACCAAACACTGCGATGTCGATACCCGGGAAGCCATTCTCGTCCGCGAGCAGTTCTGCCGCGTTGTTGTAGGTTCCGGTTTCATCAAGCAGGCCAAGGGTTTTGAGAGTATCGGTTGTGAATGACTGAAGCGAAAGTTTTGCTGTTAGACGATTCTCTAAAACGGTGAAAGATAAATCTTGTTTGTTTGCCGGGAGCTGCTCAAAGGAGAGGTTTTGACCCTCGAGTACAAGACGCGAAAGGCCTAGGGTATCAACTGGAATGGTCGCGGTGTCATTGCGCTTGTATGCCTTCGAGCGGTATAGGTAAGGCTTCGATCTGCCGGGAAAGACCGTAAGCTCCACGGTTGCATCGGGCTCGTCGATCTTTAGGGAGTAATCGGGCTGGGGGATGATCGAATCGTTAATCTTGTTTTCGATATCCAGGCAGGTCTGCTTGGGGTCATCGAGGCCAACGGCTTCTCCGTCGTCGTTAATTCCAAATAGAACGCGTCCTCCCGTGCCATTTGCATAAGCGGAGACGGTTTTAAGGAACGAATTGGTGACGCATTCCTTGAATTCAAGATCTTTGGATTCTTGCATTGTGATGCTCCGTTTCGCTTCAATTTGACGTGAAAAATAACACGTAAAAATTTTACACGTCATTTTACGCGTCAAAATTATGACACGAAAAAATTTGCGTGTCATTATGCGCGTCAAAGTGACGCGAAATGACGCGCAAACGCGAATGCATTGGCATTCTGAACAATAACGGAGTTTGTAAGCCTGGGGCTTGATTGGGCTAACGCATGGAATTATCCGTATTCTCGAACACGCTTTCGGTATCATTTTGGCATTAAAAGATACCGAAGTGTGTTCGTGATGCCGATAATAATTAAGAAAGAGGAGCGCTTCGTAGCTGCCTGGAAAGTGAGGATTTGACCATCTGATTGTCTCGATCTGTAACAACTAGGCGATCAAATGCTCGTTAGATGTTACAGATTTAGATTTTCTGCCTGGCCGATTCCGTTTGTCTCAATCTGTAACAACTGGGACCGAAAAGCTCGGCTAGATGTTACAGATCGAGATTGAGCGGATTGACCTGTGCGTTTGTCTCGATCTGTAACAGGTAGATGGTCAAAAGTGGGCTAGGTGTTACAGATTTAGATTATTCGGACCGGCCTGCGCGTTCGTCTCAATCTGTAACAATTAGGACCGAAAATCCCAGCTAGATGTTACAGATCGAGATAAACGGCCCGCACGGGCTCACCAAAAACAAAAAAGGCCGCATGCGAACCCGTGGGGGATTCGCATGCGGCCGACAGGGGATACGCGGCTGAAGTTAGGCCGTGAGCAGGCCGGTCTCCGCGACGTTCTTGTACCAGTACGCGCTCGCCTTGGGATAGCGCTTCTGGGTCTCAAAGTCGATGTAGAACAGGCCGTAGCGCTTGTTGTAGCCGTTGGTCCAGGAGAACTGGTCCTGCAGCGACCACACAAAGTAACCGTCAACGTTTACGCCGCCGTCGATTGCCTTGAGGATCCATGCGAGATGCTGACGCATGTAATCGATACGAGGGGCGTCGTCAATAAAGCCGTCCTCAAAGTCGTCCTTATAGCCCATGCCGTTCTCGGTAATGTAGATCTTCTTGTAGTTGGGGTAATCGTTCTTAATGCGGAGCAGCAGGTCGTAGAGGCCCTCGGGATAGATAATCCAGTCCCAATCGGTGGTGGGTACGCCTTCGCGCACGCATGACTCGCCCACGCCCTTGAGGAACCAGCGCGAGGAGCCCTTGTCGCCGGTGCCATTGTGGTTGATGTCGTTTTCGCCCTCGGCAGCACGCAGGAACTGGCACTTGTAGGTGTTGACGCCCAGGCAATCGTTGTAGGGGAGCGCGGCGGTCAGCGCGGCGATGTCCTCGTCGCGGACGTCGAGCTCGCCGCCGGCGATATGGGCCAGCTTGGTTGCGGCTTCCATGGTGTCGGCTGCATAGTGGCCGCGGAAGGTGGCGTCGAGTACCCAGCGGTTGTTGATGACGTCGGCCATGCGAGCTGCCTCGCAGTCGGCGGCGTTGTTGGGATCGAGGGGATACTTGGGCTCCAGGTTCTGGACAATGCCGATCTCGCCCTCAAAGCCGCCCTCATGGAAGGCGACGACAGCCTTGGCGTGGGCCACCATCATGTTGTGCATGAGCTGGAAGGCCTTGTCCAGGCGATACTTCTCGCCGTGCGGCCAGTTGCCGACGATAAAGCTGCCCTCGGCGGTCGCGGGAATCTCGTTAAAGGTAAACCAGTGCTTGACCTCGGTGAACTCGGCAAAGCAGAACTTGGCATACTCGACAAAGGCGTCGATCGTCGTGCGCGTCAGGAAGCCCTCGCCGCCGTTCTGGTAAAAGGCCTCAGGTGTATCAAAGTGATCGAGCGTGACATAGGGGATAACGCCGGCATTATTGCAGGTGGCAAAGAGCTCGTGATAGAAGGCAACACCCTCGGGGTTAATCTCGCCAGTGCCGTTTGGGTAGATACGGCTCCAAGCGATGGAGACACGGATACCGTTGATGCCGAAGCGCTGGCACAGGTCGATATCGACCGGGTACTTGTTGTAGAAATCGCTTGCGGGGTCGGGGGAGAAGCGACCCTGAGCAGCCAAGAAATCGTCCCAGGGTACTTTGCCCTTGCCGTGCGTACGGGTCTCGCCCTCAACCTGGTAAGCAGCGGTGGCGCCGCCAAACACAAAGCCGTTGGGGAACTGCATGGGATTGGTCATGAGTCATCCTTTCTGTGGGATTCGAATAGGGAGGGTGCCCGAACTGGGGATCCGGGCACCAACAGAGGGAGGAAACTAGTCGAGGTTCTCGCGGAGCCACTTGATGGCGCCAGCGGGGTCGCGAGTAAGGTCGATATATTCCTTACCGCGGGGAGCGAGCAGCTTAATGCCCAGACGATCGGTGTCGGCCTTCATGTCGTTGTAGTAGCTACGGACCTGCGGGGCAAGCACGATAACGTCGTACTGATCCATGATGGCAGTGTGCTGGCCATAGGCGCCTGCGGAGGAAGCGATGTTCTCTCCGGTCTGCGCAGCACCTTCCTTGATGGCGTTGGCAAGCATGGCAGAGGTGCCGGCGCCGGCGCACAGGACGAGGACCTTCAGGCCATCGACGTCCTTCTTAGCGGATGCGTCGGCGGCGGGCTCGGGCTGATCGGCGACAGGCTTGCTGTCGGCGGCAGCGGCGGTCGGCTCGACGGCGGGCGCAGGGGCGTTGGCGGCGATGGTGGCAGCACCATCGGACTCAAGACCCAGCTCGGCGGCGCGTTCGGCCTCCTGGTCGCAGAGCAGCTTATCGTATGCCTTCAAGAACGGCAGGTAGATGATGGCGTCCAGCAATATGATGATTGCGACAAACACCAGGGCGATAAGCTGGAAGTTCGTGGTGATGAAGATGCCGATAGGGGCAGGGGTAGCCCAAGGCACCACGAAGGAGAAGCCGTTCATACCCACATTGTCGATAAAGAACTTGGCAACGCTTACGTTGACGCAGCCGGCGGCAACGAAGGGGATGAGCATGTAGGGGTTAAGGATCATCGGCGCGCCAAAGAGCAGCGGTTCGTTGACGGCGAAGGCAACAGGAACAATCGAGGCCTTACCGACGGCTTTGAGCTGCTTGGACTTCATAAAGAGAATCAGCAGAAGCGGCACGATGAACGTGGCGCCGGTGCCGCCGAACTCGCCCACGAGCGACATGTTAAAGGTGAGGGAGTGGGCGGGGTGACCACCGGCCAGCAGAACCTGCAGGTTCTCGGCCTGGTTGGCAAGACGGATGGGGTCGATGCCCGGCTGGACGATCGAGGGGCCGTGGACGCCGATAAACCAGAAGAACGCGGTGGCTGCCTGGATAAGGATAAGTCCGGGGTAGGTCTCTGCAGCAGTGAAGAGCGGGGAGAGCAATTTGATAAGCAGCTCGGAGAACGGAACGCCCATGAGGTTGCGCACGACGACATCGATGATGCCGCAGATAATGACGGCGCCACCGAAGGGGATGATGTCGCGGAAGTTCTGAGCGATGGCGCCCGGAACCTCCTTGGGCAGCTTAATGGTCAGATCGCGCGAGACGCAGAACTTATAAACCCACACGGTAATGAACGCGGCGATATAGGCCGAGAACAGACCGCGCGTACCCATGCTGGTGCAATCGAAGACCGAAAGCTCGGAGCCGTTGAACTTGGTGGTGAACTGCGTAACAGCGAGCAGCAGCATGCTGCACTGGGCGGCCACCATGGTGGAGCCGTCGTTGAGCACCTTGCCGGCGGGCATGCGACGGTTCATGGATGCCGTGAAGTTCTTGGCAGTGGTGCCGGCAACCATGATGCCCATGACACCCATGGTGAAGTTGTACAGCTTGTTGCACCAGTCGATGAGCGGCTGGGGCAGCGTGATGCCGACCACGCCGGGAAGCGTGGCGATCAGCAGAAAGATCGAAGAGGTGAGGACGATGGGCATGCACCCAAGGAATCCGTCCTTAATAGCCTGGAGGTAGATGTTCCTCGAGATCTTCTCAAAGAACGGCTGATGCTTTTCGAGCATCTTTACGATGGCGTCCATAAAGCTCCTTTGCTACTTGATGCGCGATGCATGTGGATGGAACTGGTCGTCGATGGATGGTCAGGACTGCCCGGAAACCTTCCTGTTTAAGGAAGGCATTGCGAAATGACAACGTTGTCATTTCGTTAATGACAACGTAAGACATTTTTGGAAGAGCAACAAGGATATACGGGTGAGTGGTCGATATTGTCCGGTAAACGGTTGATTTATCAGTCAGGCAGGTAGTATATGCTAGAACACAAAAAACAAGCGATAGAGAACCGAGCGGAGAAGCAGTGGCAACGATGGACAAGAAAAATGTCTCGATGAACGATGTGGCAGTTGCCGCGGGTGTTTCTCTCAAGACGGTTTCGCGTGTGATCAACGAGCCCGATAGCGTGCGAGAGTCGACACGCGATAAGGTTCATTCGGCCATGGAGGCGCTCGGGTTTCGAGCCAACTTTGCCGCGCGTTCGCTCAAGTTGGGCCGTTACGGGTGCATCGGCGTCGTGCTGTTCCACTTGTCGGGCGGTGCCGTGGACATGATCGACGGTATCGCCGATGCCGCCGAAGAGCGAGGCTTTGCTCTTACGATGATCAAAAAGCGGGCGGGGGAGAAGATGACCCTTGCCGAAGCGGCGCGTAGGATGTCGCAGCTCCCCGTCGACGGCATGATTTTCAACCTGCGCCAGATGGTCGATGACTTTGATACCTTTGAGGCGCCGAAAGACCTCAAGACGGTGATTATCACACCGATGGAACATCCTACCTGCTCTACCGTCAGTGACGACCAAGAGGGCGGCGCGCGCATGGCGTGCGAGTACTTCTTGAACCACGGGCACAAGAACGTGTACTTCGTCTCTGGTAAGAAAGAGTCACTGTCGAGCCAGTGCCGTATGAAAGGTTGGCGAGCGGCACTCGAGGCACGTGGCATTGAGCCGCCCGAGCCTCTGCAAGGCGATTGGAATGCGGATAGTGGCTATGCCGCGGGCCTTGTGCTTGCCGATAAGCCCGATTGCACGGCGGTCCTCGCTGCTAACGACTGCATGGCAAACGGCGTGATGATGGCTCTACGTGACAAAGGGCTCAATGTGCCCGACGACGTGTCCGTGATCGGCTTCGACGATGAGCTCTACAAGACGATTCCCAACTCGATTCTGACGTCGGTGAAGTTTCGCCACCGCGAACTGGGCATCCGTGCGCTTAACGAGGTCGTCGCAGGTCTGGAAGCCCCGAGCTCCAGAAGCCGTACGCTCGTCTCGGGCGTGTTGGTCGAGCGTTCCAGCGTAAGGGATCTGCGGGCGTAGACGTGCTCGGCCTGCTCGTCTAAATCTGTAACAGGTGGGACCCGAAAACTCGGCTAGATGTTACAGATTTAGACAATTCGGCCCGGCTTATTCCGTTTGTCTCGATCTGTAACAGTTAGGAGTGAAATGACCAGCCAGGTGTTACAGATCTAGATTGATTGGATCGACCCATCTGTTTGTCTCGATCTGTAACATCTAAGCGGTCAAAAGCGGTCTACATGTTACAGATTGAGATTTTTGGCTTGGCCTGTGCGTTCACCTCGATCCGTAACAGCTGGGACCCAAAAACTCGGCTAGATGTTACAGATTGAGATGAACAGGAGGACGGGTGCGGTCTAAACAAAATGGCCCGCGCATCACACATCGATGCACGGGCCATTTATTGTCTGCAAGCGGCAGGTGGTGTCAGCGTCTTATGCCTCGAGGTTTTCCTCGATCCAGGCGACGGCACCCTTGGGATCCTTAGTGAGGTCGATGTACTGTTTGCCCTTGGGCGACAGCAGCGTGATGCCCAGGCGGTCGGTGTCGGCCTTCATCTCGTTGTAATAGGTGCGAACCTGCGGAGCCAGGACGATGACGTTGTACTGGTCCATGATGGCGTAGTGGCTGCCGTAGGCACCGGCGTTGGCGGTAATGTCGATGCCCAGCTCGTCGGCGCCTTCCTTAAGCGCGTTGGCGAGCAGTGCAGAGGTGCCGGCGCCAGCGCACAGAACCAGAACCCTCAGATCCTTGCCCTTAAGGGCGGACGGAGCTGCGGAGGCCTCAGTGGCAGAAGCGGTCTCGACAACAGGAGCCTCAACGGCGGGGGCGGCAGCGGTCTTGACGGCCTTGGTCTCCTCGGCCTCTTCTTCGGCCAGGGTCTCGGCCTCCTGCTTGCACAGGACGTTGTCGTAGGCCTTGCAGAACGGGTAGTAGATCAAGAAGTCAACGACCAGCAGGACGACAACCAGGACCAGAGAGATCGGCTGGAAGTTGGTGTCGATGAAGGTGCCGATCGGTCCGGGGAGTGCCCACGGCATGGCATAGATAAAGCCGTTCATGCCCAAAAAGTCGATGAAGAACTTACCAATGAGGACGTTGGCCACGGGGGCAAACAGGAACGGGATCAGGAAGTACGGGTTGAGGATGATGGGCGCGGCGAACAGCAGCGGCTCGTTGACGGCGAACATCACGGGCACGACAGAGGCTTTGCCGACGGCCTTGAGCTGCTTGGAGCGCATAAAGAGCAGGAAGATAATCGGGACAATGAACGTGGCGCCGGTGCCGCCGAGTTCGCCGATGTAGTTACCGAAGTTTTCGGTCAGGGCGAGGGCGGGGTGACCGCCGGCCTGCAGCGTGGCGAGGTTGGTAGTGATGTTGCCAAACAGCGCGGCGTTGAGGGCAGGCTTAACGACCGAGGGGCCGTGGATGCCCATGAACCAGAACAGAGGGATCATGAACCAGATGAGGGCGAGGCCGGCGTAGGAATCGGCAGCGGCGAACAGCGGGCTCACCAGCGTGGAGATGACGTTGGCAAACGGGACGGCCAAGCAGGTGCGGCAGATAACGTCGATGACGGCGACAAACAGGATGGAGAAGCTGAAGGCGAAGATGTCGCGGAAGTTCTGGGCGATGGCGCCGGGGACTTCTTTGGGCAGCTTGATGGTGATGTCTCGCTTAATGCAGAAGGCATAGATGTTGACCGTGGCAAATGCGGCGACAAAGGAGCTCAGCAGGCCCTTGGTGCCCATGTTGTCGGTAAAGAACACCGAGACATCGGCGCCGTCGATCTTGGCACTCGTCTGGGTAACGGCCAAGATGAGCATAGCGCACATGGCGGCGACCATGGTGCTCGTGGCGTTGATGGCCTTGCCGGCAGGCATGCGGCGGTTCTTGGAGCCGGTCAGCGCGCTTGCGGTGGTGCCGGCGACCATGATGCCCACGACGCCCATCGTGAAGTTGTAAACCTTGTTGCAGAAGTTCACGACGTCGACGTTCCACCAGTCGGGCAGCGTAAAGCCGCCGACCGTGGCGACAACGCCCGGCAGGGTCGAAATAAGCAGGAAGACAGAAGAAGACAGGATGATGGGCATTGCTGCCAAAAAGCCGTCTTTAATGGCCTGAAGGTAGATGTTCTTAGAGACCTTGTCGAAGTACGGCTGACCTTTCTCCAAGAACTTAACGATCGATTCCATAGTTCACGCTCCTCTTTGCATGAAATCTTAATGGCATGGACGTTGAAAACCTATATGGTCTCCCGCTTGCTAAAAGCCCGGGTGCAGGCGGGGTCGGTCCCAGGGGGAGAGAGGGGAGCGGCTGGGTTTGTATCGCATAGGGCCGCTCCCTTCTCGGGGGAAAGCGAGGCGATGCGCTACTGCGCGTCCGCCATAGTGTCGGCGAGCTCCTTGTACCAGAGTGCCGACTGCTTGATGTAGCGTTTTTGCGTGTCGAAGTCGATGTAGAACAGGCCGTAGCGCTTGTTATAGCCATTGGCCCACGAGAACTGGTCCTGCAGGCTCCAGATAAAGTAGCCCTGGACGTCGACGCCCTCGGCGCGCGCCTGGAGCACCTTCTCCATGTGCTGGTCGACAAAGTCGATGCGCTCGGGATCGGCGACGATGCCGTTTGCGTCGGGCTCGGGGTCCTTGTGGCCCAGGCCGTTTTCGGTGATATAGATGACGGGGAGGTTGGGATAGGTGGCGCTGATGTGCTTGAGCGTGTCGTAGAGGCCTTGCGGGTAGATGAGCCAATCCCAGTCGGTGGTGGGGATACCCGGCATATCGACCTGCTGCCCGACGCCCTTAAACTTAAAGCACGAGGTGCCCTTGTCTCCGGTGCCGTTAAAGCTGTTGGTGGACTCGCCATCGTAGGCGGCGATAAACGCCGACTGATAGTAGTTGAGGCCGAACATATCGTTGCGGGGCGCCGCCTTGGCGAGCTCCTCCATGTCGCTGTCCTCAACCGTAAGTGTGGCGTTGTTGGCACGCAGAATCTCGTTGATGAGTGAGAGGGTGCGCGCGGAGTAGTGACCCAGGAAGGCGCCGTCCATGATGAAGTCGGTGTAGAAGGCGTTGTACAGGTCGGCGGCGTGCTGGTCGGCGGGCGAGTCGGTGGCAGGATATGCCGGCGTCAGGACGTTGACCATGCCAATGCGTCCGCCCAGGTGCTCGGTCTCGTCAAGATCCTTATACAGGTTGACGGCGCGGGCGTGGGCAACGAGCTCGTTGTGCTGGCTCTGGATGCCGCTCGTCACATCAAAGTGATGGTTGGGCGGGAAGTTGCCTTGGATGTATTGGGAGTGCGAGAGGCTGATGAGCTCGTTGATGGTGAACCAATTCTTGACCTCGCGGAACTCGCGGAAGCAGAACTCGGCATAGCGCACATAGGCGTC
The DNA here is from genome assembly GCA_048298285.1 of Collinsella sp. Taxonomy (GTDB): domain Bacteria; phylum Actinomycetota; class Coriobacteriia; order Coriobacteriales; family Coriobacteriaceae; genus Collinsella. Next base: position 2,197 of record DBFCNY010000063.1, on the reverse strand, counting down.
GACGGTCTTGCGGTTGAGCCAGTCGCCCTGGTTGAACAGGGCGGCGGGGGAGTCAAAGTGATGCAGGGACACATAGGGCTCGACGCCATACTTTTTGCAGCAGGCGAACAGCTCGTGGTAGTGCTTAACGCCCTCGGCGAGGGGTTCGGCATCGTCGCCGTTGGGGAAGATGCGGGTCCAGGCGATGGACACACGAATGGCGTTGAGTCCATGCTCGGCAGAAAGGCGGATATCCTCCTCGTAGCGGTTGTAGAAATCACTGGCCGGGTCGGGCAAAAAGCGACCCTGGGCGACAAGGTAATCGTCCCACATGGTCTTACCCTTGCCTGCCACCTTCGTGGAACCTTCCGTTTGGTACGCGGCGGTTGCGGCGCCCCAAACAAAGCCCTTCGGCAGCTGCTGTACGCGGTTTAGCAAAGACATATGCATACATCCTCTCGTCTCGCTGTTCGATATTGTGCGTTTGCGCTCAGGAGGCTCCCTGGTTAGCGTTCAGCGGTGAAAAAGCCCGATAAACACTATCTTAAAATGATTAGAACCAAAATGAGCACGTGAACATTTGACAATGAGCACGTTAACATCCGGCTGGGATGTATAGAAACAAAACAACTTCAAACAGCTGCGAACGGTTGTATTTGTTCGGTAAGCGGTTTTGATTGACAGAAGTTTTCATGTTGTGGTATATGGCTCGGGTATCATGAGCACGTTATCAATGTATGTACGATGCGCCATGGGCGCGGGGAATAGTTGGGAAGCAGGTTAGCGTGGAAGGCATGGATCAGCAGACAAGGAATGGTCGTTCGGCGAGCGCGGCAGAGGTTGCGGCGTTCGCTGGCGTGAGCCGCCAGACTGTGTCTCGCGTGGTCAACGGTATGCCCAACGTGACGGAAAAGACGCGCAAGCGTGTGCTGGCCGCCATGGAAGAGCTGGGCTTTCGTCCCAATTTTGCTGGAGCGGCGTTGCGCGGCGGGTCGTATCGTTCTATTGGCCTGTGCATGTACAACATCACACGTGTCGGTAACCTGGCGACGCTCGAGGGTATCATGCAAGCGGCGCGCGAGCATGATTTTGCCGTCACTATGATCGAGATGGGCGGCGACAAGCCCTATGCACTTGCCGATGCCTCGCGCCGCATGGTCGAGCGACCCGTCGACGGCATGATTCTCAACATGAACCGCATGGCTCCCGATTTTGAGGAGTTTGTTCCCCAGCCGGGAGTGCGAACGGTCATCCTGTCCATGTATGCGCATCCGCGCTGCACGACGATCGACTCCGACCAGTATGGTTCGTGCGAGCTGTTGACCAATTATCTGCTGGAACATGGTCACTCGAATATGCGGTTTGTGGCGGGTCCGGAAAACTCGATTTCCTCGCGTTTTCGTGAGGCCGGTTGGCGCGATACGCTGGGTCGTGCTCATGTCGATGCCGCTCCGATGCTGCGTGGCGATTGGAGTGCGGACAGTGGGTACGCCATGGGCGAGCGGATTGCGGCCGAGGTGCTTGCCGGCGGGTCGCAGACGCCGACTGCCGTGCTTGCGGCAAATGACCAGATGGCGCTGGGCGTTATCGCCGCGCTCGAGAACGCGGGCCTGTCCGTGCCCGACGACGTGAGCGTGGTTGGTATCGACGACGCACTCGAGGGACTTGTTCCTCACAATCGGCTGACGACGCTGCGATTTGATTTGCGCGGTGTCGGTAAGCTTGCGTTTGAGGCGGCGATTGGAGAGAGCTCGTCTATCGAGGCGATTCATGTGCCGAGCACGCTGGTCGAACGCTCGACTGTTAGGGACATACGGGGTTAGGTCCTACTCCGTCTGTCTCGATTTGTAACAGGTAGACGGTCAAAAGCGGGCTACGTGTTACAGATTTAGATTCTTCGGAAAGAGCAATCCTGTTCGTCTCAATCTGTAACAGCTAGGACCCAAAAACTCGGCTAGATGTTACAGATTGAGACAAACGGACCCCGAACCGCCCAAAAAGGCCGGGGGCGGCGCGCCGTGTGACGTGCCGCCCCCGGCTGAGAAATGGGGACAGGTTATGTGGGCGGTGCAACTCCGCCAACCGCTCGCCGCAAGCCGCTAGTCCAGACGACGGGTCTGCGCCACGTGCTTATACCAGTAGGCGCTTGCCTTGGGCGTGCGCTTCTGGGTTTCAAAGTCAACGTAGAAGAAGCCGTAACGCTTGTTGTAGCCATTGG
>DBFCNY010000062.1:0-2980 GCA_048298285.1 Collinsella sp. | reverse complement strand
ATTACGGATATTTCCCATCTGTTTTTTGCCTGCAAAAGCGTGGAAAAAATCGACTTGACGACGTGGGATACCTCAAATCTCAAAGAGTCGTTATCAACGTTTGCTCGTTGTTCAATGCTTCAATCGGTTGGTTTTTGCAATGGCGATTTCTCAAATACTGATTCGCTTGACCGGATGATCTCTGGATGCAGTTCCCTGTCGCTGGATTGCTCGAATTGGAACGTGTCTTCAAACGTAACCCATACCGACTTTGCGGGGAACGCCCTCGGCGTGGTTCCCCCAAAGGCATGGCAATAGCTCCGATACCGCTGCGGCACGTTGCGAGGTGGATCGCCTGTTCTGCCATAACCTCCTGCATGCAATATCAATCCCCATACGAAGGGAGTGTCGCACATGCATGCAGCGGCAATTAACCTTCGGGGGGGGGGTATCTCCTAGGAATACCCGCCTCCGAGGGCAGTCAATCATCGAGTACGTCCTGATCATCGCGATTATCGGCCTGGTGATCGTGTTCGCGGGACCCGGCGTGGCCGGGCCATCCGGAACCAGTTCAACTTGGTCGGCAACACCGTGAACAGCGGGGCGACCGGCGGTGTCGAGGGGGCGCGTCCGGCGGCTCCACAGGCACCGATTCAGCGACCGTCCAGGCGGCCGTCGCCAAGGACGCGAAGGACTGGACGCTCGAAGAGCAGAAGGCGGTCGCCGAGGATATCGCCAAGAATGGCACAGCTTCTCCCGCCTACGCCAAGGCCAAGGCCGCGATGGATGCCTGCACCAAGTTCTCGATGAAGCTGACCAATGGCAAGACGCTCGAGTACCGTATCATCGGCATCAACCACGACGACTTGGCCGATGGTAGTGGCATGTCGGGCTTGACGTTCGAGGCGACCAACTCTGCCTTGGGTTGCCAGAGAATGAACGCTACGGACACCAATGCCGGTGGTTGGGATAAGTCCGAGCTCCGTACCCGCCTCAATATTGGAAACCTCTGGTCTCTCCTGCCAACTGAGCTCCAGTCAAAGGTGAAACCCGTCACAAAGACAGCCGATAACGTTGGCGGTAACTGGGGCGGTGCCCCCTCGGCGACGACCGACAAGGTTTTTTTGCTCTCGGCAACCGAAGTATACGGGGATATGCAATCCGACGGCATCCAGTACGAGTGCTACAAATCCAAGGGCGTGACGGGGTCGAACTATTCCGGTGCATCAGGCTATAGCCACTGGACTCGCTCCGTGAGACCGCGCAGCTCCACGTCCTTTCGCTATGTTCAAAGCGGCGGTATTTGCTACAGCTACAGCGCGACGGACTCGTTTTATGTTCTCCCCGCTTTCTGCTTCTGATCTCTTTTAGCGCAAAGCCCTCGCAATCCTGCGAGGGCTTTTCTTTTGGCGATTACTCGAACAATTCGAGGTTCATAGCACAGGTAATCGGGTTGAGGAGAAATGGGGTCATACAGCGGCCCTCAGAGCGCCTGCCCCACTTCCCCGCCATTACCTTTGCGGCATCCTCGTATGGAGTCCATCCTGGTTGGCGTTTTGTTGTAACCGCTCACTTGTCCACAGATCAAGTGAACTACCGGAATAAATACAGCGACACGCTTGTTCGTTACAGTCGCCATATCTGCGTAAATCGCCGCGATAAATACAGCCTGTACTCGTCTGTATACCAGCTACGCGTATGTAGATTCATGTCGCATTAATAAATCGGCTCAAGCGCGTGCAAAACGTGCAATTAACCGCAAAAAGCGATTATCGCGCAGGTAGATTATTGGCACCCTGTTGCTTAATCAAAATTAAGCAATTGCTTAAAACAAAAAAGGTCAGGCACTAGGTGCCTGACCTACAAACTTCTGGTCGGGACGACTGGATTCGAACCAGCGACCCCTTGACCCCCAGTCAAGTGCGCTACCAAGCTGCGCCACGTCCCGAAGCTTTTATTTGTTGCTCTGCTCTCGCTCGCAACAGGGAGTATATTAACCCGAAACTTTGTCGTTGTGCAAGAACTTTTTTACAAATTTTGAAGCAAGTCTAAAATTGCATCTGCGAGCTGGGGTTTTGTGAGCACGGGTAGTTCTTGCGTGCCCGTTGTGCTCACGATCCAGGCCTTGTTGGTATCGGTCCCAAAGCCCGAATCGGCGCGCGAGACATCGTTGGCGATAATGGCATCGCAGCCCTTGCGGGTCAATTTGCGCTCGGCGTACTCGACGACGTTATCAGTTTCGGCCGCAAAGCCGATCACGCACCGCTCCCCCTTTTGGCGTGAGAGCTCGGCCAAGATGTCAACGGTCTCGACGAGATCGATTCGATCCAGGCGCTCGTTGGCCTTTTTGAGCTTGTGGTCCGCCGGGGCCGCAGGTGTGTAGTCGGCGACGGCAGCTGCGCAAATGGCCGCGTCGGCCGTCTGGAAGGCGCTCAGCGCCGCCTGGAGCATTTCTGCGGCGGTCTGTACGTGCACACACTCCACACCGCGAGGAACGTCGAGCGATGTCGGTCCCAGCACGAGCGTGACGGCGGCACCGCGGCGTGCGGCCTCCCCCGCCAGAGCGATACCCATCTTGCCTGATGAACGGTTGCCGATAAAACGCACGGGGTCGATCGGCTCGTGCGTGGGGCCGGCGGTGATGATGATACGCTTGCCCGCCAGGTCTTGCAGAACGGGGTTGAGCACCTCACAGACGGCCTCAACGATATCCTCGGGCTCGCTCATGCGTCCCGTGTCCACATCGCCGCAGGCAAGGTATCCGCTACCCGGACCCACAACGTGGACACCGCGCTCGCGCAGCGTGGACATATTGGCCTGCGTGGCCGGCGCCTTCCACATGCCATTGTTCATGGCCGGCGCGATCACGATGGGGCGCGGCGTGGCAAGCAGCGTGGTGGAGATGAGGTCGTCGGCGATGCCGTTGGCCATCTTAGCGATGATGTTGGCCGTCGCGGGCGCCACGACCACCAAGTCGGGCTCCTGTGCCAACGAGATATGG
>DBFCNY010000061.1:0-4463 GCA_048298285.1 Collinsella sp. | reverse complement strand
CATAGACTCGCCGGTGACCTTCACTGAGAAGATGCAGTGGCTGAAGCTTAACGATCACAATCCTGCGTACACGACCATGGTCGACAAGTACCGCGCTAAGGACCTCATTGTCTCGCGTGTGGGCTCCGAGCACGTGGTCAAGACGTTGGGCGCCTGGAATTCCGCTGATGACATCGATGTGAGTGGGCTACCGGAGAAGTTCGTACTCAAAACGAACCACGACTGCGGCGGCGTGCTCATCTGCACTGACAAGGGACACTTCGATCTCAACAGTGCCAAGGACTTTTTTCGGGGTCATTTGAAGCAGAATTATTTTTACGGGTGCAGGGAATGGCCTTACAAGAACGTGAAGCCCGTCGTGTTCGCCGAGGAGTTCTTGGAGAGCGAGGGCGATAATGCCTGTGATGAAGACGATAACTGGGAAGGCATCGACGAGTTCGACTTCTTCTGCTTTGACGGGGAACCCCGGCTGATTTCTTATTGCCACGGGGACAAGAACGATTCTGAGAAGAGGTACAACGATTTCTACGACACTGAGTGGAATCTGCTGCCTTTGGCGATGGGATACGCGAGTTCCGAAGAGAGGATCCCTGCCCCGGAGCAGCTCAGCGAGATGCTCGAGCTATCAAGGAAACTGAGTGACGGTGTACCTTTCTTGAGGGTCGACCTCTTCATCTGCAAGGGGCGCGTTCTCGTCGGCGAGCTGACTTTCTACCCGTGGGGCGGGTTTACGCCTTTCAGCCCCGCTGAGGCGGAGAGGACGTTGGGGCAAATGGTTTCTTTGCCCCAACGTGAAAACGAGGAATGATGGCAAACGAAAGCTGCATTCAGTGCGTGCGCATGGATAATCAGCCAGTAAGCGCGCTCCGGCGTTTCTTCATGGGGGTTTAGTATGTCCGACACAAAAGACCTCCGGGCGAGGTCGGCAAGCGCGGCAAAGTGGTCTCTGGCAACCGAGATTATCGCCAAAATCATCTCGCCTATCTCGCAGCTCGTCTTAGCGAGGCTGCTGGCGCCAGAGGCGTTTGGCATGGTGGCGACCGTCACCATGGTAGTGAGCTTTGCCGACATGTTCGCGGACGCCGGGTTCCAGAAGTACCTGGTGCAACACAGCTTCCGAGACAAAAAAGACCTGCATGCCAACGCTAACGTGGCCTTTTGGACGAACTTCGGCATATCGGTGGTCCTGTGGTGTCTCATTGCCATATTCAACGATCCGGTGGCCACCTTCGTGGGCAATCCGTCGCTGGGCTTTCCCTTGGCCGTGGCCTGCCTCTCTCTCCCGTTGACGTCGTTTTCGAGCATTCAGATGGCGTTGTTCCACCGTAATCTCGATTTCAAGTCGCTTATGCCGGTGAGACTGACGTCGACCTTACTTAACTTCGGCTCGACGCTTGTACTGGCGTTTATGGGATTTGGTTACTGGTCGCTTATCGTTGGCACTTTGGCGGCGAATATTGTAAATGCAGTGGGGCTGACTCTGCTGTCTGAGTGGAAGCCGCGTTTTTTCTACTCCTTCAACATGCTGAAGGCTATGTTCTCATTCAGCGGATGGACGCTTTTGGAGTCGTTCACCATATGGCTTTCCTCTTGGGCGGGCACCTTTATCGTGGGGCATTTCCTGGGTGCGGCTGAGTTGGGATATTACAAGACGCCAGTCACCTTTGTGAGCGGGTGCTTCGGGATTATCACGAACGCTACGACGCCCATCTTGTTCTCGTCACTTTCGCGCCTTCAGTTTGATCGGGAAGAATACGTTGCTTATCTGCGACGCTTCCAGTTCATGGTGGCATTGTTCCTGTTGCCGTTGTCTGCGGGTATCTTCGTATTCCGCGAGCCTTTGGTGGCCCTGTTGCTCGGCGATCAGTGGGGCGAGGCGACGCTCATGTTCGGGTTGTATGGGCTGGTGCAGGGGCCGATGGTGCTGCTCTCATACTACAGCAGCGAGATGTATCGCTCTCTTGGTAAACCGCGCGTGTCTACGCTTGTGCAGGTGATGTACCTCGTGTTGATGACGCCGCTTATGACCGTGGCGGCTATGCAAGGGTTCGATGCCGTCGTGTGGGCTGATGCGGGATTGAGAATCCTTTTGATTGCTATCAACCAAGTGGTCACATATTTCGTGGTTGGCCTTTCGTTTGGGCGCACTATGTTGTCGCTCAAGGAGCCCATTTTCTGCACATCGATGATGTGCGCATTTGCATGGGTGACGTATGGACTCGCATCTAGCAACTGGCTTGGCGTCGGGTTGGACATTGTAGGGTGCGTCGTTGTCTATTTCGCGATTTGCTTTGCTTTGCCCAAGAGTAGGAGGGTGCTGCTGAAGCTGGTCAAGGGCGGCGGCTTTAAAACGTTTTGAGGTCTGTAATTAACTTGTTGGGAGTTCCATCTCAGGACTTCCTTAAAACGAAAGAGTGGGGTATATATGCAGGATAGAAAAGTCCTCGTCACTGGCGCCGCCGGCTTCATCGGGGCGTTTCTGGTGAAGCGGCTGCTCGAAACCACCGACGACGCGATCATCGGTCTGGACAACGTGAACAGCTACTACGACCCTGGCATCAAGGAGGCTCGCCTGCGAATGCTGGCGGAGGTGGACAAGGCGGGGCGTTTCGCCTTCGTGCGCGGCGACCTGTGCGATGCCGCGTTGATAGAGCGCCTGTTCGCTGAGAACGGCTTCGACGTTGTGGTGAACTTGGCCGCCCAGGCGGGTGTGCGGTATTCCATTGAGAACCCGAGGGCTTACATCGACTCGAACCTGATTGGATTCTTTAACATTTTGGAAGGATGCCGTCATCACCCGGTGAAGCACCTGGTGTACGCGAGTTCGAGTTCGGTTTATGGCGGCAACGAGAAGGTTCCCTTCAGCGAGGAGGACCGCGTAGACTCCCCCGTGAGTTTGTATGCTGCCACCAAGAAGAGCAATGAACTCATGGCCGCGGCCTACTCCAAGCTCTACTCCATCCCGGCCACGGGTCTGCGCTTCTTTACGGTGTACGGGCCCATGGGAAGGCCCGACATGGCGTACTTCGGCTTCACCGAGAAGTTGCGTCGTGGCGATACGATTAAGATTTTCAACATGGGCGATTGTAAGCGCGACTTTACGTACGTGGACGATATTGTGGAGGGCGTGCGCAGGGTCATGGACGGCGCTCCTGAGGTCAAGATCGGTGCTGATGGTTTGCCAATTGCCGCTCATCGCGTGTATAACATCGGCAATTCGAATCCCGAGAACCTGCTGGACTTCGTGGACACCCTGCAGCGTGTGCTGGTTGAGGAGGGCGTGCTCCCCGCCGATTACGATTTCGAGGCGCATAAGCAGCTCGTTCCTATGCAGCCTGGTGACGTGCCTGTAACCTATGCGGATACTGGCGCCTTGGAGCGCGATTTTGGTTACAAACCCGCAACGCTGCTCGAGGACGGTCTTCGTGAATTCGCGAAGTGGTATCGCGAGTTCTACGGGAATTAGCTGGGTGATAGCAATGTCGAATGTATACAGCAGTGACCGTATTCGCTTTGGGGGGGGGTCTATTCTCTCAAACCATGCTTTGAGGTTTGTTTGGCTACTTCGAAAGTGCCAGAATTCGCACAATCCTTTATGGCATCTTTTTCGAAAGAGGATGGCTTGCAAATATGGTCTCGAGATCGCGCCTGCCACCTCGATTGGCGAAGGCTTGTATCTGGGTCACGCTTTTGGCATTACGGTAAACCCGAATGCCGTTATCGGTCGCAACTGCAATATGCACAAAGGTGTGACAATTGGTCGGGAAAACCGCGGCAAACGAAAAGGTGCGCCTGTTCTTGGCGATTGCGTTTGGCTTGGTGTCAACTCAACTATTGTTGGTGGCGTTCGTTTAGGCAACGACGTTCTCGTTGCACCGAACACTTATGTTAACTGCGACGTACCAAGCCATTCGATTGTGATTGGGCACCCATGCAAAATCATTTCTCGAGATGGGGCAACAGACGAATATATAAACAACAGGGTCTGAATAATAAAATCGGTTTTACATGTCTTATCCAGGATAGAGGGGGGGGATCGTCTTCGCTAATTACAGCGAGTTAGCGACTCAGTGAGCTTTGGCGCGCTCTGATGCGAGCGGAAGGTGAAGCAAACTGGAACGGGTAGTAGATTCCCAGAAGCTATATGCAACGTGAGTGTCAAAGATAGCGCGTCTTAACGCATAACCCTGCATTCCTCCTTTCACCGACTGGCAAGGTCGCGCGCGCAGACGTGGTGTAAGAGTGTCCTGAGGTCCGTCGCTGCAAGTCCCGATGTTACTCCTTCTTGAGACCGCGCTTCTCGACTATCTCGTCCACTATCTCCCTGGCGCGCCGCCCGAGCGCGCGGCGCCTCCCCTCTGTCGGGGCCGGCCTGTCCTGGGATCGCCGTCGGGGCGGAGGAGCTCGCGACCCTCGCCTCGGACCTCGACCTCGGCGACGGGGAGATGGCCGCCGTGGCAGCC
>DBFCNY010000060.1:0-1952 GCA_048298285.1 Collinsella sp. | reverse complement strand
GGCATGAGCTCACTCAACAGCAGCGAGTCTTAGGCCTGGTTGCCAAAGACCTCGATGGTGTCGCCCTCGGCCAGCGTGACGATGGCCTTCTTCCAAGAACGGGTCTTGCCGGCGACATAGCGCACGCGCTTGGTCTTGGGCTTGACCGTCAGGGTGTTCACGCGAACGACCTTGACGCCGAAGATCTCCTCGACAGCGTCCTTGATCTGATACTTGTTAGCATCCTTGGCGACCTCGAACGTGTACTTGTTCAGCTCCATGCCGGAGAAGGAACGCTCGGACACGATCGGACGGATGATAATCTCGTGGGTGGTCATTTATGCAAGCACCTCCCCGAAGTGAGCGGCGATGTCGGCGGGCATCAGCACGGCGTTATTGTTGACGAGATCGTAGGTGTTGGCCTCGTCGGCAGTGATGATGAACGTCTTGGGAATGTTGCGGAACGACAGGTAGGCGTTGACGTCCTCATCGCGAACGATGATGGTCAGACGCTTGCCCTCAAGGCCGAGAGCCTTGAGCATGGCAACGGCAGCCTTGGTGGAAGGCTTCTCGAAGCCGTAGTCGTCGACGAGCACGAGCTCGCCATCGGCCAGCTTGGCGGACAGCGCGGAGCGCATAGCCAGCTTGACCTCCTTGTTGTTCATACGCTTAGCGTAGGAACGGGGCTTGGGGGCGAAGACAACGCCACCGTGACGCCACTGGGCAGCACGGATGGAACCCTGGCGGGCACGGCCGGTGCCCTTCTGACGCCAAGGCTTCTTGCCGCCACCGGAAACCTCAGAGCGGCCCTTAGCGGACTGGGTGCCCTGACGCCAAGAGGCCATCTGGCACTTGACGATGTGGTGCATAACGTGGATGTTCGGCTCGATGCCGTACACCTCAGCGGCGAGCTCGGCCTCGGCGACCTTCTTGCCCTCGCTGTTCTTTACTTCAAACTTTGCCATTTAAGTGTTCTCCTTGGTATGACGCTGGGCTAAATGGGCTGGGCCCTTAGGCCATACGGATGGCGACGAGACCATTCTTGGCACCCGGGACAGCGCCCTTGACCAAGATGAGGTTCTGCTCGGCATCGATGCGGACAACGGAAAGGTTCTTGACGGTAACGCGCTCGTTACCCATGTGACCGGCCATCTTGACGCCCTTGAGGACGCGCGCAGGATAGGCGCACTGACCGATAGAACCGGGGTGACGCTGGAAGTGAGAACCATGCGTCATAGGACCGCGGCGCTGACCCCAGCGCTTGATGCGACCCTGGAAGCCCTTACCCTTGGAGGTACCGATGACGTCGACCTTCTCGACATCAGCGAAATCAGCGACGGTGACGACCTCGCCGACCTTGTGCTCCTCGCCGTTCTCGACGCGGACCTCACGAAGGAAGCGGACAGGCTCGACGCCAGCCTTGGCGAAGTGACCAGCCATGGGCTTGTTCACGTTCTTGGCCTTGATGTCGCCGAAACCGATCTGGACGGCGTCATAGCCGTCGGTTGCCTGAGTTTTAACCTGCGAGACAGCGCAGGGGCCAGCCTGGATGACCGTGACGGGAACGACGTTGTCGTCCTCGTCCCAAACCTGGGTCATGCCAATCTTGCGGCCGAGAATCATGCTGATCAAGATATGATCCCAACTCTCGCGTGGTCTTGGGACAATGCGTACACCACCGAGCGTACGCCCCTAGAGGACCACTACTTACACGACGTGCTCCCCAGCCTTGTATTTCGCCCGGACTACCTGACAACCCTATTAAGCAGGCATTTTGTCCAGCCAGAATACTCCCCTGGTTTCACACAGCTGTTTAGTATACACGGCTGCGGGCGTATCCATCGAGATTCATATTTCACTCACATTGTTTACGCAGGTAAAGTGCGTGGCACGTTCCCAGTGTGCGGCGGAGGGGGCGGGCCTGAGACATATTAAGGTTGCTGCTCTACAGTCCTGCTCACGACGGAGAGCAC
>DBFCNY010000059.1:0-2601 GCA_048298285.1 Collinsella sp. | reverse complement strand
GATGAGGTTCGGGCGACCGAGCTCTACACCGATGCGGTGTGGCCGACGAGCGTGAACGATGGCAAGGCGTATCTGCATTACGGAACGACCTGCCCTAACTATAAGAAAGGAACGCCGAGCGGATTTGCTTCGGTTGCCGATTACGATGGGCAGGATAAATGCAGCAAATGCCATTTTGGCGTTTCGTCGCTTGGTGCTGTTGCGGCGCCTTCAACCTCTATCGAAAACGGCTTCGAGTATCACTTTGACAAGTTTAAAGACGCCCTGGAGGACTACGTCGACTGTCGCAACAAGGAGCTTGAGCTCGAGCGTCAGACCGAGGACGAAGCCGACCGTGCGGGCAATGCGTTCGATACCGCCATCAAAGAACTATCCGGTGAGCGTCCGCGCATCGCCCCGCCCGGTCGCAACGGCGTGGTCGCCTTTGCGGTCTCGGGCGATGTCACGAGTCCCGACGAGCTCAACTCTTCGTTTAACACGGCAGTTGAGCTTGGCGATCGTGGTGCAATTTCTGCTGCAGTGCTCGCGCCCGATGATGCGACGGCACAAAATAACGTTCTCTCGCGGTTTTTCTCGACGCTGGAGGAGCGTTCGGGCGGCGTTGCCGGTGTGCTCGATGGCGTTATGGATGTTTGGGGTCGCCTGCTTGTGGGGTACGGAGACATCCAGGGTGCGGCCGACGAGCTTATGGGAGAGCTGATCGGTGGCTTGGGAGGGGGTAGCGGCGCGTTGGGCTCCATCGCGTCCTGGCTCGGTGACACCGTCTCGTCCTCCGTGGCGGCGCTGGGACTCGAACCGTGCGATTTGCGTCTGCGAAAACCGGTGCTGACCGATACCGCCAATGTCATCAAAAGTCCGGGGTCCGATATCGCAGGCATCTCCAAAACTCAAGATACCCTGCGAAAAATCCCCTTGGGCGTGACTGACCCCAAGGCACTTTGCGAGGCCTTGGAATATCACGTCGAGCGCACCATCAGCGGCGCGGTGTTCACGCTTGCGGAGATCCCGCTGCCGGGAGGCGGCTCCATCCCGCTCACTGTCGATGTTGCCACGCTGGTGGGAGCTTTTGGCGGTGGGTCGTAATGGGCATTCGCACGGCCTTGCACGAGGAGCGTGCCCAGGCGACGGTCGAGATGGCCGTGGTCACGCCTGTCCTGCTCGTGCTGGCTCTCATCGCGTACAACGTCATGATCTTTGCCGGCGCGGTCGCGCGCTTCGACCGCGTGGTGCCCGACATCGTGCTGGCGCACGCTGCGGCGCCGGGTGGGGAGGGTGACGAGAGCTCCATTGACGCTTCCGCGACCGTTCAAGCTCAGATTCAGAATGCCATGGAGGGATATGACTTACAGGTCGAGGTCTCGAGCGAGCAGGGCACGGCGTCATCGGATGGTGGCCTGCTCTCTCTTTCTGGCACGTTTAGGACTTATACCTGCACCATGCACTACGAGCCGTGGCCGAGTTCGCTGAGCATCGCCGGCGTTTCCCTGGGGGCGCCGGCCGTGCTCACGCATGAACGTGCGGTGACGGTCGATCCATGGCGTCCGGGGGTGGTCATGTGACCGCGGTCTCGTCCTATATCGCCTACGCACGGGCGCTCAACAGGTTGGGCTGGACGCCGGCCGAGTTTGTGGTGGCGGAGTCGTTTACCGTGCGTCTGCGCGGCATGCTGGGACGGCGGCCGATTGCTGCCAGCGGGCTGCCGCTTGTCATGGCGTTCCCACGCTGCTCCTCGGTCCATACCTGCTTTATGGTCTATCCCATCGACATCGCCTTTATCGATCGCAGCGGCAATGTCCTCGCATGCTACGAAAACGTTCGTCCCTGGCGTATGTGTTCCTGCCCCGGCGCCTGGGCAGTACTGGAGCGGCCTTCCATACTCGCTATACCTCCCGCCCTCCAACAAGTGCCGGCGTAAGAATTGGCGACAGCGGACTTTCGTCATACGAAATTGGGTAAGATGGAGGAGAAGATGCATGGATGTTGAGATCCATCCCAACGCCAAAAAACACCTGACGGAAAAGCAGGTGCTTGGTGCCTGGCGCGCGGTTACCGAGTGTATTCGCCGCGAGTCGGAGGACGAGCCGCCGAGATGGCTTGCCATTGGATGGCTTCCAGACGGCCGAAGTGTGGAACTTGTTGCAGTCGAACTAATTCGTGGATGGCTCATTATTCATGCCATGTCTCCGGTTCAGAAGAAATTCTGGCAAGAGATTGAGCGAGCACGGCAAAGGGGTCGATGATGGGCAAGACATATACGACCGCTAATGGTCAGGTTGTAACGGATGAAATGATTGACGCGTGGTGTGAGTCGTACGAGCGCGGAGAGTTTCCGGATGGCGAACACACCGTTGATGGGATCGTGCATGGACGGCCCCCGCTCTCAGGTGAGGGGACGGCAACGCTATCGGTCAAGATTCCTCTGGGAATGAAGGAAGCTATTCGTCGGCGGGCGGCTGCCGAGGGGATGACGCCAAGTGAGTTTGCCCGTGCGGCCCTGAGTGAAAAACTTCTTGCTGCCGGTTGATGCTTCTGACGTGCCGCGTTTAACGGCACGGCAGCGTCCCGCATCAACGGGGGCAGCCGCGGCGGCCGCGCCAGCGG
>DBFCNY010000058.1:0-8596 GCA_048298285.1 Collinsella sp. | reverse complement strand
GCTGCTGCCAAGAAGAAGCAGGCAGAGGACAGCGACGCGGACGCAGAGTCGTCCCATCCCTTTGGGGTGAGCACCTGACCGGCTTGCCCGCAGGCTAGCCGGTCTTTTTCGTTTTGTTGACAGTTGATTGTTTGATCAGAGTTGGGGAGATATCCGTATGGACGCAAGCCAGATCGTACTGACCGCTGAGGGCCGCCAGAAGCTCGTCGAGGAGCTCGCCTGGCGTGAGGGCGATTACGCCAAGGAGATCGTCGAGGACATCAAGGAAGCCCGCGCGTTCGGCGACCTTTCGGAGAACTCCGAGTACGATGCCGCCAAGGACAAGCAGGCCCAGAATGCTGCTCGTATCGCCGAGATCCAGGCCATTCTTGCCAACGCTCAGGTTGCTGCCACCACGGGCGATCTGACCGTCTCCATCGGTTCCACCGTTTCGCTGATTGATCCCAACGGCGAGGTCATGGAAGTCACGCTCGTTGGTACCACCGAGACCAACTCGCTCGAGCACAAGATCTCCAACGAGTCTCCGGTCGGTCACGCCATCATCGGTCACGGCGAGGGTGATTCCGTCGAGGTCGTTACGCCTTCCGGCAAGACTCGCGTCTACACCATCGCCAAGATCGCACGCTAGACCACGGTCCCGCGTAAAGGTATGTTTTCGCTCCCTGGGACCGAATCCTGGGGAGCGTTTTAGTTTGAGGAGCTAACTTATGGCAGAGAACCAGAACGCCGCCGATCAGGCATCGACGCTCAACGACGAGCGCGCCACCCGCCTGGCCAAGCGCGCCGCCCTGTTCGAGGCGGGCCAGAACCCCTATCCCGAGCACTCTGAGCTTGAGGACTACGTCGCCGATATCGAGGCTAAGTACGCCGAGCTTGCCGATGGCGAGGACACCGAGGACGTCGTGAAGATCGCCGGCCGCGTGGTCGCCAAGCGCGGTCAGGGCAAGATCATGTTCATCGTCGTGCGCGATGCGACTGCCGAGATTCAGCTGTTCTGCCGCATCAACGACATGGACGAGGCCGCCTGGAATACGCTCAAGGCCCTCGACCTGGGCGACATCCTGGGCGTGACCGGCGTGGTCGTGCGCACCCAGCGCGGCCAGCTTTCCGTTGCCCCTAAGAGCGCGACCCTGCTTTCCAAGGCCGTTCGTCCGCTGCCCGAGAAGTTCCACGGTCTTTCCGACAAGGAGACCCGCTATCGCCAGCGCTATGTCGATCTGATCGCCAACGACGACGTTCGCGAGACCTTCCGTAAGCGTTCGCAGATTCTCTCTACCTTCCGTCGCTTTATGGAGTCCGACGGTTACATGGAGGTCGAGACCCCCATCCTGCAGACCATCCAGGGCGGCGCTACCGCCAAGCCGTTCATTACCCACTTCAACGCGCTCGATCAGGAGTGCTACCTGCGTATTGCCACCGAGCTGCACCTCAAGCGCTGCATCGTCGGTGGTTTTGAGCGCGTGTTCGAGATCGGCCGCATCTTCCGTAACGAGGGCATGGACCTTACCCACAACCCCGAGTTCACCACGATGGAGGCCTACCGTGCCTTCTCAGACCTCGAGGGCATGAAGGCGCTCGCCCAGGGTGTCATTAAGGCGGCTAACAAGGCCATCGGCAACCCCGAGGTCATCGAGTACCAGGGCCAGACCATCGACCTTTCTGGTGAGTGGGCCAGCCGTCCCATGACCGACATCGTCTCCGACGTGCTCGGCAAGCAGGTCACCATCGACACGCCGGTCGAGGAGCTTGCTGCCGCCGCGCGCGAGAAGGGCCTGGAGATCAAGCCCGAGTGGACTGCCGGCAAGATCATCGCCGAGATTTACGATGAGCTGGGCGAGGACACCATCGTCAACCCGACCTTCGTGTGCGATTACCCCATCGAGGTCAGCCCGCTCGCTAAGCGTTTTGAGGACGACCCGCGTTTGACTCACCGCTTTGAGCTGGTCATCGCCGGCCACGAGTACGCCAACGCATTCTCCGAGCTCAACGACCCGGTCGACCAGGCTGAGCGCTTTGCTGCCCAGATGGCCGAGAAGGCCGGCGGCGACGATGAGGCTATGGAGTATGACGAGGACTACGTGCGCGCCCTCGAGTACGGTATGCCTCCCGCGGGCGGCATTGGCATTGGTATCGACCGCGTGGTCATGCTGCTTACTAACCAGGCTTCTATCCGCGACGTCCTGCTGTTCCCGCACATGAAGCCCGAGAAGGGTTTCCAGTCCGGTGCCGCTGCCGCCAAGGCTGCAGAGGCCGGCAACGCCGCGAGCCCATTCGTTAAGTCGCTTAAGCCCACGCTCGATTACTCCAAGATCGCCGTTGAGCCGCTGTTTGAGGAGTTCGTCGACTTTGATACCTTCTCCAAGAGCGATTTCCGCGCTGTGAAGGTCAAGGCATGCGAGGCCGTCAAGAAGTCCAAGAAGCTGCTGAACTTTACGCTCGACGACGGTACCGGTACCGACCGCACCATCCTCTCCGGTATTCACGCTTATTACGAGCCCGAGGACCTGGTCGGCAAGACCTTGCTCGCCATCACCAACCTGCCTCCGCGCAAGATGATGGGCATCCCCAGCTGCGGCATGCTCATCAGTGCCATCCACGAGGAGGATGGTGAGGAGCGCCTCAACCTGATCCAGCTCGACGCCTCCATCCCCGCCGGCGCAAAGATGTACTAACTAGTTACGCGGTTCTACGAACCGCGTAACGGCTCGACGCTGCGCGACGTCCAGGGCGACAATTTGTCATTCAAAAGGCAAGGCATGACCAGAAGGTCTATGCCTTGCCTTTTTCATGCCAACTTGTTCGCCCTGGACGTCGCTCGCTGTCCGTCCTCTACCTGCGGCGTTGCTCTGGCTGGCACTTAGGGACGTTCCTCTTGTGCCGGCACTTGGGGACAGTCCTAGTCGTTGGGGGTCTACCGACGCATTGGGGGTTTGCGCCTTCCATGCATGACAGCCGTCTCTTTTATGTTTCCTTTAGCCGTCGCTGTCTAGGATGGGGGTTAGTCGATAGGAAGGGAGCACCGGGATGGACGACGCGAGCGAGCGCGCAATCGAAGAGGACATGCTCGATCAGTTCAACTACTTTGATGATGAGGACGAGGAGCTGATCGACCGTCGCGAGCCAGCGCCGCTTGATTCCTTTGATCTGGTCGATGAAGAGCCCGACGAGGACGAGGGCGAATCGGCGGAGCCCTCACAGCCTTCGCGCCTTAACTCGCTGCTTTCGAGAGCCCCCATGCACCACGGCGTTCGTGCCGGCGCGCTCCATATGAAAACTGACTGGCACCAGATCGTGACGGCAGGCGATGAGCTTGCCGTCGATGCGCCGCTCACCGATAAATCATCCATCATCTGCCGCACCGGCATGCTTATGCTGGCAAGCGGAACGGGTGCCTGGCGCGTGCGCGATACCATGAATCGTGTTGCCGCCGTACTCGGTGTCACCATCCACGTTGACTTAAGTCTTCTGTCGTTTGAGTGCACCTGCATCGAAGATGGTCACTGCTTTAATGAGGTCGTCAGCTTGCCCACAACGGGCGTCAATACCCATCGCATTTGGATGATGGAGAGTTTCCTCAAGGAAATCGAGACCTATGGTCGTCGCTTCACGGTGCACGAGTATCACGAGATGCTCAAGACCGTTGAGAGTTCAAAACCTGATTACGCGCCTTGGCAACAGGGCCTTGCGGCGGCCTGCGCCTGTGGCGCCTTCGTTTTTTTGCTCGGCGGCGGCCCTATCGAGATGGCCTGCGCGTTCGTGGGCGCGGGTGTCGGCAACTTTGCCCGCTCCCATATTCTCAAGCAAGGCCTTGGTCAGTTCAGCGCGCTGACGACCGGCGTTGCGCTCGCTTGCGTTTCGTATCTGCTGGCATTGCTCGGCCTTGGCCAGGTCATACCGGGGGCAATGTCGCACCAAGAAGGCTATATCGGCGCCATGCTCTTTGTGATTCCCGGCTTTCCACTCATTACGGCAGGCCTCGACATCGCTAAGCTCGACATGCGAAGCGGTATCGAGCGCCTTTCATATGCCGTATCGATTATTGTGATGGCGACCCTCGTAGGTTGGATGGTTGCCGAGTGTGTTGGCCTGGCGCCGGACGACTTTGCCCCACTGGGCCTTTCGCCGCTTGCCCTTACGCTCCTGCGCGTGGTGATGAGCTTCGTTGGCGTATTCGGCTTCTCGGTGATGTTCAACAGCCCGGTAAAGATGGCCGCGGCAGCTGGGTTGATCGGCGCCGTGTCCAATACCCTGCGTCTGACCCTTGTCGATGCGCCGACGATGATTCCCTTCCTGGGCCTCAGCACGGGAATGCCTCCCGAGGCAGCAGCGTTTATCGGCGCGCTGGTATCGGGGCTGCTCGCAAGCTTGGCTGAAGTCAAGCTCACCTACCCGCGCATCGCCCTCACGGTGCCTTCGATTGTCATTATGGTGCCGGGCTTGTATCTGTATCGCTCGATGTATTACATGTGCACCTTCGACACGGTCAATATGCTCGGCTGGTTTGTGCGCGCAGTGCTCATCGTAGCGTTTCTGCCCGTTGGACTGGGTGTGGCGCGTACGCTCACCGACCCTCGCTGGCGCCACACCAGCTAATTGGTACAAGGGGGACAGGTTACTTTGCACCAAATGAGTTGCGGTGAAATAGGGACTGAATTGCTGCTTAAAGGGTCAAAACAGTCCGTATTCCACCGCAACTTATGGGGTCGGGGGATTATCGGTGCCCTGCATCTTCATAAACTCAACGCTTACGAAGCGCATGCGTTTCGTGCTAGGCTGGTTCCACCACATAAGTAGTCGCAGACGCGCGTACCACGGGCGGGCGAGATGAAGTTCCAACAGCTCCATCTTGCCCGCCCGTTTTTGTTGCGTGGCGCCGCGGTACAACACAGAGAGGAATCTGCCCTTTATGCCTATCAACAAACGAGAGAGCCTGCTGTTCACCTTTATCATGTGCTTTTGCATGGTGCTCTGGATGAGCATCTACAACGTTGCCCTGCAGCACGGGGCCATCAACGGCGAGGTCGTTGCCACTGCGTGGCTCGGCTTCCCCGTTGCCTACATTTTTGCCATGTGCTGCGACTGGTTCGTCGCCAGCCCGCTCGCCAAGGGTTTCGCCTTTAAGTACTTGGTCACGCCGGGCAAGAGCTCGCCACTTGCCATGACGCTCGCCGTCAGCTCCTGCATGGTCGTTCCCATGGTCATCATCATGTCGCTGTACGGTGCCTGTGAGGGTCTGACGCACATGCCCGGCGGCATCCTTGCGAACCTGTATTCCGTGCCCGCGATCTGGATGATCAACATCCCGCATAATTTTGTGATGGCGCTGCCGTGGAACCTTTTGGTAGCCGGTCCGATTTCCCGCTTCGTCTTCCGTCGCGCCTTCCCTGTGGGGACGGTTTTCGAGGAGGAGCATGCCGAGCTCTTGGAGCAGGCTATGGCTCCTGAGTGCGAGTAGCTCGCTTAGGGATCTGCTGAGCGCGGGCGACTTGCTTGGTTGGAGCCCTAAGCGTGGATAGCTCTCTCGGCGACATCGCGGGCGTGAGCGGTGCGCATGACCGGAGGGCCCGTGCTGCTCCGTTGCCCGACGTGCTAGCGCGCAGAACAATCTGTTGGTGCATTCGGCGGCTGCTGAAGCGTTTCGGCAGCCGCTTTTTATACGGAGTTTAAATACAACAGTCTGTTGTATTACGTAGAGTGGTATATCTCTAGCGGGAAAAATGCGAGAGACGGAGCATTATGGCGTTGCTAGTAGGACTGGACGTAGGGTCGACGACGACCAAAGTTTACGCGATGCACGAGGATATGACCGAGGCGTGGTGGGGATATCGCCGCCACGGGGCGTGTCAGACAGCGAGCGTGCGCGCCATGCTCGGCGAGCTCGCCGAGCGCTTTCCCCATGAGTCACTGCGCGTTGCGGTGACCGGCTCGGGTGCGCGCGATATCGCGACCGCGCTGGGCGCCTCGTACGTTCAGGAGGTGGTCGCCAACGCGCTCGCGATCAGCAGGTTCTATCCGCAGACGCGCTGCGCCATCGAGCTGGGCGGCCAAGACGCCAAGATGATCTTCTTCCGCACCAACGATAAGGGAGACATCGAGGTTGCCGACATGCGCATGAACGGCTCGTGCGCAGGCGGTACCGGTGCATTTATCGACGAGATGGCAAAGCTCATGGGGGTCGGCACCGAATCGGGCGAGTTCGAGCAGCTCGCAAGCCGGGGAACGACCGTCCACGAGGTCTCGGGCCGCTGCGGCGTGTACGCAAAGACCGATATCCAGCCGCTGCTCAACGAGGGCATTCCTACCACCGACCTGGCGCTTTCGGCGCTTCACGCGGTCGCCCGCCAAACGATCGGCGGTCTGGCCCAGGGTATCGACATCGAGCCGCCGGTAATCTTCGAGGGCGGTACGCTCGCCTACAACCCCACACTGGTCCGCGTGTTCCGGGAGCAACTGAATCTATCGGACGATCAGGTTATCGTCCCGCGCGATCCGCAGATCATGGTCGCGCGCGGTGCCGCCCTGTCGCTGACCGACATGTTCGCATCGTCCCAACCGATCGACCTTCCCGACGCTTTTGTCCGGCTGGATAAGCTCGAGACGGTCGCGCCCGCAAGCGGGGAGGGACGTCTTGCCCAGCCCTTTTTTGCCACACCTGCCGAGCAGGCGGATTTTACGGCACGCCATGGCAAAGAGACGCCGGCAAAGGGTCCGGATGCGTATGCGCCCGGAGAGACGGTGCGTGTGGCGCTCGGTATCGATTCGGGGAGCACGACGACCAAGTTCGCCCTGGTCGATGAGGCGGGTGAGCTTGTCGATTCGTTCTACGCGTCTAATAACGGCAGACCGCTCGACGTCGCCCAACAGGGTCTTGTCAGCTTGAAGAACCGCTGGGAGACAGCGGGAGTCACGCTTGCGATCGATGCCGTGGGCACCACGGGATACGGCGAGGAGCTTTTCGCGCGCGCGTTCCACGCCGACTACCATACGGTCGAGACGGTCGCGCACGCCCGCGCCGCGTGCGCATGCGTTCCCGATGCGACCTTCGTGCTCGACATCGGCGGACAGGATATGAAGGCCATCTGGCTCAACCGCGGCGTGCTGACCGATATCGTCGTCAACGAGGCGTGCTCTGCGGGCTGCGGCTCGTTCCTCGAGGGTTTTGCCAAAAACCTCGGAATAGCCGTTGAGGATATCGCGACCGAGGCATTTTCGTCCAAAGCCCCCGCCGTTCTCGGCAGCCGCTGCACGGTGTTCATGAACAGCAGCGTCGTTTCCGAGCAGCGGCGCGGTAAGGGTCCGGGCGACATCATGGCCGGTATCTGCCGTTCGATTATCGAGAACGTGTTCACCAAGGTCATTCGCGTTTCAAATCTCAACCGTCTGGGCGACAAAGTCGTCGTCCAGGGCGGCACGTTCCGAAACGACGCGGTGCTGCGCGCATTCGAGCAGTATCTGGGCAAACCCGTCACGCGTGCGCCCCACCCGGGGCTGATGGGCGCTATCGGTATCGCCCTGCTCGCGCGCGAGGAATGCCGCAAGGGCGACGCCGGCACGTCGTTTATCGGGCTCGATGCCGTGGAGCGCTTCGAGCATCGCGAGTTCGGCGGCGTTACCTGCCGTCGGTGCAACAACCGCTGCCAGCGCGCGGTCGTGGCATTTGGCGACGGCTCGCTTTACGTCACGGGCAATCGCTGCCCGCGCGGCGGCGCCATCTCATGGGATGAGCTCGTGCGCGAGGTTCCCGCGGCGGAGGAGCTGCGTCCGCAGGGTGCTTGCGAGGCACAGGCACCCGGCACGGGGCGCGACCGGACCGCGGCTGCCCCCAATCTCTTTGTCGACCGCGAGAAGCTGCTGTTCGAGTCGTGCCCCACGGTTCCCGTCTGCGGGGGGCGCGATGTCACGATCGGCATTCCCCGTGTGCTCGAGTTCTGGGACACCATGCCGTTCTGGTCGACGTTCTTCAGCACGCTCGGCTTTAAGGTGCGCGTCTCGGGACGCAGCACCAAGGCGATGTACGAGCGCGGTCTGGCGCACGTCACATCCGACACCGTGTGCTTCCCGGCCAAGCTCGTCCACGGGCACATCCGCAATCTCGTCGACGCCGGCGTCGACCGCATCTTCATGCCCATCATCACGACGGTGCCCACCGAAAACACCGCCTCTACCAGCGAGTGGATGTGCGCCGTCGTAAAGGGATACCCCTACGTGATGCGCAATTCCGATAACCCGGAGGAGCGTTTCGGCGTTCCGTTCGATACGCCGCTGTTCCACTGGTACGACGAGGGCGACCGAAACCGCCAGCTCAAGGCGTGGTGCAAGGAGACCTTCGATATCGATGCCGACCTGGTTGCCAAGGCGACCGAGCAGGCGGACCGCGCGCAGGAGACGTTTGAGAACCAGCTGCAGCTGCGCGGCAGGCAGGTGCTCGAGAACGTGCACGAGGACGGCGGCTACGCGGTGGTGATCGCTTCGCGCCCGTACCACAACGACCCGCTGGTCAACCACGGGCTGCCCAAGCTCTTCTCTGAGCGCGGCATCCCCGTGCTGACGCCCGATGCGGTGCCGGGGGTCTGCAACGTCGATCTTTCCAACAGCC
>DBFCNY010000057.1:0-2503 GCA_048298285.1 Collinsella sp. | reverse complement strand
CTCGGCGGCAACGGTGAGCATGGAATCCATGGGAACCTCGGTCTTTAACGAGATGATTGACGACCAGAGCTTGCTCGACAGCCAGTACGATGTCGTGGCGGGGCATTGGCCCATGTCTGCCAACGAAGCCGTGATGGTGCTTTCGAGTCGCGGTACGGTGGGCGACTACACGCTCTATAGCATCGGCGCGCTGGATATCAATGAGCTCAACGACCTGGTTAATAGTGCCATGGCGGCCGACGGCAAGGTCGAAACGCCCGAGACTGGCACCGATTTTACCTACGACGATGCGCTGTCCACGACGTATAAGGTGCTGTCGCCGGCCGATGCCTATCGCAAAAACGAAGAGACCGGCATGTGGACTGACATGTCTGGCGACGCCGACTTTATGGCAGCCAAGGTTGCCGACGGTATTGACGTGCGTATTGTGGGCGTGGTGCGACCTAACGAGACAGCCAATGCGAGTGCGTTATCCCCGGGTATTGCCTATACGCATGCGCTGACTCGCCAGCTTATGGAGCGCGCCGCCGATTCGCAGATTGTGCAAGAGCAACTTGCTCATCCCGAGACGGATGCCTTTACCGGCAAGTCTTTCGATGAACTGCAGGGCGAGGCCAAGCAAGGCGTGGATCTGGGCAGTATGTTCAGCGTGGACGAGGCGGCACTGAAGAGCGCGTTCTCGTTCGATGCATCTGCGCTCTCGGGTGTTGCCGGCGGCATGGACCTGTCGGGTCTTGACCTGTCCGGGCTGGACATTGACCTTTCGGGCGTTGGGAAGGACATCGACTTCAGCGACATCATGGCCAAGGCGCCGACCCCAGATTTCTCGGGCATCTTTGACGGTCTGGAGCTCACACCCGAGCAAATGCAGCAGGTGGGAACGCTTGCCAACCAACTGTTTGAGGGCTTTTTGCAGTCTGATCAGTTTAGGGCCCTGACGCCCGAGGACCTTAAGGACGCGTCGAAGCTCGCCGCCGCATTCTCGGCGTATCTTGAGAATGATGCGGCGGCCCAGCAAATCCTGGCCCGGCTCAAAGCCCTCGGCGGCGATGCCCTGGCCGAGCGCCTGCAGCAGGCGATGACCGACTATGTGCAAAAGCAGCTGGCTCCGTATTTGCAGCAGGCTATGGATCAGGTGATGAAGTCGATCAGCGATCAGATTGCGGCGACGGTGTCAGCTCAGCTCAAGGCGGGCGCGGCAGGGCTTATGGACCAGATGGCGACGCAGATGTCGTCGAGTTTTGCCAACCTGGCGAGCGCTATGCGTGTGGATGCGAGCGCCTTTGCTCGTGCCATCCATTTCAACATGGACGCCGAGGACCTGAGTTCGCTCATGATGAGCTATGCGAAGGCGTCGAAGCTCACCTACGACAACAACCTGACCACGTTGGGCTATGCGGACGAGGCGGACCCCATCTCGGTTAAGATTTTCCCGCGCGACTTTGAGGCCAAGGAGCGCGTGCTCGATCACATCGATGCGTACAACAAGCAGGTCAAAGCCGCCGGCCATGATGATCGGGTAATTTCGTACACCGACTACATGGGCATCATCATGGGTTCGGTGACCGACATCGTGAACACTATCAGCTTGGTGCTCATCGCATTCGTGAGTATCAGCCTGGTGGTGAGCTCCATCATGATCGGCATCATCACCTACATCAGCGTGCTGGAGCGCAAAAAGGAGATTGGCATCCTGCGCGCGATCGGCGCGTCGAAGCGCAACGTGGCCAACGTATTCAATGCCGAGACCTTTATCGAGGGCCTCATTGCCGGCGTCTTTGCCATTGTCGTCGTGGTGGCCGTGAGCTTTCCGGTTAATGCCTGGGCGCTTGCTGCCAAACAGGTGCCCAATCTGATGAGCCTGCCCGTGCAGGATGCGCTGGTGCTCATTGCAATTTCGGTGCTGCTGACGGTTGTCGCCGGCCTGCTGCCGGCCCGTAGCGCATCCAAAAAGGATCCCGTGGAAGCCCTGCGCTCCGAATAATGCGACAAAAGGGTTGTTCCTTTGTCACATTGAGACCCTTGCGAAATCGGGGTCTAATACTTTTCCCGAGAAGTGAACGAGTCAAAATGGACCCCCGAAGCATCGGCACTTTCGAGATGCAATTTCCTGCGGTTTTGCCATCCAAATCCTGCGGGTTTGACGTCTAAAAATGTCGATGCTTCGGAGGTCCAAATCTAGCCGTTCACTTCCCGGGAAAAGTATTAGACCTCGCTTTCGCAAGGGCCCAATTACCGTTCGGCACGTTAAGGCCCCCTCTCCCCGCTTAATGCTTGACGAAGAGTTCTCTGGTTTATATACCTATCGGTAGGCATATAGGATGTATTGCCGATAGAAATGGAGTAACCATGACTCTCACCACACCAGCCAAAAATGGTCGCCCCCGTGAAAGCGGCGCATTTGCTTGGATTGTCGTTATTGCGCTCGGCTTAATGTCCGCCGGAACAACTGGCACATATAGCATTATTGCCGGCTCATTCGTTGCTCCAGTATGTGAAGACC
>DBFCNY010000056.1:0-18335 GCA_048298285.1 Collinsella sp. | reverse complement strand
ATGCAGGGCGATCCGTTCTGCAACGCCATGGCCGACGAGGACAACGCCGTGAAGCGCCGAATCATCAACCTGACCATTGAGTACATGACCAGCTACTAGGAGGTCATATGTCTAAGTTCACGCGCATCCCCGAGAACACGTTCAAGGAGATCGTCATCAACGCGGGCCTGCTCGCCACGAATTTCAACCCCAAGACCGCCGAGGTCGCGGAGTCCGAGCTGATGGGCGCGACGAGCGGCGGAACCAGCTTCGCCGCCACGCCCAGCTTCATCGACTACGGCGAGGACATCGACAACTGCCCCGCCAACACGATGGAGCTCAAGCGCATCGACAGCATCGAGGCCAAGCTGAGCGGCACATTCGTGACGCTGAACACCGCGCTCGGCAAGAAACTCGCGGCAGCAGCCGACGAGACCGAGGGGAAGATCGTCCCGCGCTCCGCGCTCTCGGAGGAGGACTTCGCCGATATCTGGCTCATCGGCGATTACTCGGGCGAGAACGGCAACGGCTATATCGCCATCCGCCTCATCAACGCGCTCAACACGGGCGGTCTGCAAATCACGACGCAGAACAAGGCCAAGGGCCAGTTCGCGTTCGAGTTCACGGGCCACTACTCAATCAAGAACCCCGAGATCGTGCCCTACGAGCTGTATATCAAGCAGGAGATTGGAGCCTAACCATGAAGCTGGAGAACCTTAACGCCGACGAGTTCCAGAACGCCATGTGCCTGCTGGCGGACATTGCCGAGGACGTCATGAACGGCGAACTCGGCGCGAAGGCCAAGGCCGCCTACGCCAAGTTCCGCTCCGACTCCGCCAAGGCGAAGGCCAAGGCGAATGCCAAAGTCAAGGGCGACCCCGAGGCCGCGAAAGCAGCCGCCACCGCCGAGGTCAACGGCCTCGCCGTGGACATGGTGGCGGGGCTTCTGCCCGACGTGCTGCGCCAGGGCGGCGAGATCAGCTACAAGCTGCTCGCCGCGCTCGACGGCCAGACGCTCGAGGAGTACAAGTCCGACTTCACCGTCAAGAAGTGGGTGAACGACATCAAGGATGCCATCGACGGTATCGACGGCATCAAGGACGTCCTGGCTCCTTTTTTTGGATAGCCGCCGAGGACCCATCTCACATATGGCTCTGTCTGGGCGAGTACGTCGGGCCACGGCGTGCTCGCCCTTTCTCTAGGTACATGGTCGCGCGGTGGCGCGAGCGGGACGAGCGGGAGGCGTTCCGCGTGTACCTGAGCGAGTCGGTGCGCCTCATGGCGCAGGGGAAGTGGCTCAAGGAACCCTTCCTGAGCATCGTCAACGGCGGTGCGGGCGATGGGTCCGAGGCGGAGGACACGCGCGGCTGCGACGAGATCGCCGCAGACATCATCGAGCGGATGGGATTGAAGGTGGTCTAGGTGAACCTTCTCGACCTGATGATTAAGGTCGGCCTCAAGGACGAGGCCAGCGGCAAGGCCGAGGGCGTGGCCTCGAAGGTCGTGGGCACGCTCGGCAAGGCCGGAGCGACCGTTGCCAAGGCGGTAGGCGTGGGCGTCGCCGCCGTGGGGGCGGGCGTCGCTGCCGTCACGGGCATGAGCATGAGCGCATACGCCGCATACGAGCAGAACGTCGGCGGCATCCAGAAGATATTCGGCAACATGGGCAAGTCCCTCGAGGACTACGCCGCCATGACCGGCCAGACCGTCGAGCAGTGCTCCGGTAAGTGGGAGCAGCTCGAGCAGGCCCAGACGACGGTGCTGGCCAACGCCGACCGCGCCTACATAACGGCCGGCCTGAGTGCCAACCGGTACATGGAGCAGGTGACGGGCTTCTCGGCCTCGCTCGTCAAATCGCTCGGCGGCGACACGGTCAAGGCCGCCGAGTACGCCAACACGGCAATGGTCGACATGAGCGACAACGCGAACACCTTCGGCACGGCGATGGAGGACCTCCAGAACGCGTACCAAGGATTCGCCAAGCAGAACTACACCATGCTCGACAACTTGAAGCTCGGCTACGGCGGCACCAAGGAGGAGATGCAGCGCCTCGTCAAGGACGCGCACGCCGTCAACTCCGCCGTGGACGAGTCGAGCCTGTCCTTCGACAACATCGTGCTCGCCATCCACACGATGCAGGAGCAGATGCAGATCGCCGGCACGACCTCGCGCGAGGCCGCGACGACCATCGAGGGCTCCTGCAACATGGCCAAGGCCGCCTGGGAGAACTGGGTGACGGAGCTGGGCAAGGACGACGCCGACATGGGCAAGCTCACCGAGGAGCTGTTGCAGTCGGTCGAGACGGCGGCCTCGAACGTCGTCCCGCGCGTTGCGACCATCGTCGGCACGGCGTTGTCGCAGCTGCCGAGCCTTGTCACGTCGGTCGGTCCCGTGCTCGGCCAGGCGTTCGTCGACATTTTCACGCAGGCGCTCGACAGCGCGGCTGAGGCCGTGCCCGGGCCCATGGGCGACATCCTCTCTGCCGTGTCTGACGGCGTGGATGAGATCGGCGAGCGCTTCAAGGGCCTTGGTGAGATCTGGGCGGTTGGTGACAACCCGTTGGAGTCGCTGCACCTCGCCATGGTCTACGGGCTGACGCTGCTCGACGGCGACCTGTCCACGCTGCAGGAGAACATCACCTCTTCGCTGCCCGGCATCGCCGAGGGTTTCGCCGACGTCGGCGGCGAGGTCGTTCCCAGGCTCGCCGAGGGGATCGAGATGGGGCTGTCTTTCCTCTCCGAGACGGCGGCGTCGCTCATGACATCGCTCGGCGGCTACCTGTCCGAGAACCTGCCCTCCATCACGGAGAGCGGCCTGCAGATTCTCACCGGCCTCTCCGAGTCCATAGCCGAGAACGCGGGCGTTCTGGCAGAGGGCGCGGCGAACCTCATCGTCGGCTTGGCGCAGGGTATCGCCGACAGCCTGCCGACCATCATCGAGCAGGCACCGGTCATCGTGCAGAACCTCGCCAACGCGATCAACGACAACGCGCCGACGCTGCTCGGTGCCGGCATCCAGGCAATCGTGACGCTGGCGCTCGGTATCGTGCAGGCGATACCGACGCTCATCGCCAACATCCCGGCCATCTTCTCGGCCTTCGTCTCGGCGTGGTCGGCGCTCGACTGGTTGAGCCTCGGCCGCAACGCCATCACGTTCCTGGGCAACGGAATCGCGAACATGGCCGGCTTCGTGCGCTCGTGCGGCACCAGCATCGTGTCCGCCATCCGCGGCGCGATCCAGAACCTGCCGTCCACCTTGGCGAGCATCGGCCGCAACGGAATCAGCAGCCTGGGCTCCGCCATCCGCGGCGCGGTCGGCTTCGTGACCTCGGCGGCCTCGAGCATCGGCAGCTCCATCATGGGCGCCCTGTCCTCCATCCCGGGCCGTGTGGCATCCATCGGCTCGCAAATCGTGCAGGGAATCGCAAACGGAATCAGCGGCGCGGCGGGCGTGGTCGTGAGCAAGATTACCGGCGTGGTTGGCGGCGCCATCGACGCGGCCAAGAACCTGCTCGGCATCCACTCGCCCTCGCGCGTGTTCCGCAAGATTTTCGGCTACGTGATGCAGGGCGCGGCCCTCGGCATCGACGACACTGCGGACGAGCCGGTGAAGTCCATGAGGTCGGCGGTGCGCAACGTCGAGAAGGCCGCCGTGTTCGGTGCGAGCGTTACCGGCGGCGGAGCATACGGTGCGACCGCCAACGGAGCCGCGGGCTTCGCGGGCGGCGGCAACGTTTACAACCTCTACCTCGACGGCGACCTGCTGGGCGTCGACGGGCGCGTGGCCTCCGCCTTCAGGAGCTTCGTCGCGGCGGTGGAGCAGAGCATGGCGATGGGGGTCGCGTAGGATGGCGCAGGGAAACTGGGTTCAAGGCGGAAGCGGCTATCGCAAGTACTGCTGGTGCGCGTACGTGGACGTTGCTGAGGTTGAGCGCACGGACACCACCGTGACCTACCGCGTCACGCACGGCTACGGCACGCGCTACGCCATCGACTGCTACGCAAACGGCAGCTCGTCGGCGGGCGGCTCGTGGAACGGCTCGGTCTACTCGACGAACAACTCCGGCTGGGTATGGGTGCAGTGCACGTCGCGCGACGTCGTGCTCGCGCGCGGCAACGGCGACGCCTACAACCACACCTTCACTGGCCAGATTAACGTCACGGGCGGCTTCGGCAACGGAACGTCCAACGCATCAAACACCGTCACGGTCCCGTGCCGCGCCTACCACACGCCGCACACGCCGAAGAACATCAGGGCGGAGCGCCTGAGCGACACCAGCGCGAAGGTCAGCTGGGACGTCGACTACACGGGTATGAACGGCGACTACCCCTGGTCGACCGTGACCGTCGGCGTGGCGAAGAACGGCCCGGGGAAGTTCACCGACGTCGGCACCGTTAGTTGGGATACCACGAGCCACACCTACAACGGCCTCGAGCCGGGCTGCATGTACATCTTCTCGGCCAAGGCGACGGGCCCCGGCGGCACGTCGGACTACGGCGTGAGCGCGCCAGCGATCTACACCACGCCGACGGCGCTCGGCATGCTCGAGGCAGTCAAGGCGGAGGCGGAGAAGGTCGTGCTCAAGGGGCACGACGCGCCGGCCTTCGTCGACAGCTGGGAGTTCCAGCTCACGACCGACGGTGGAAAGACGTGGGTCGATGCGGACGTGAGCGCCTCATGGGAGGACGAGGAGGCACCGGCGGGTACGGTGCGCTACCGCGCCCGCGCGGTCAAGAGCGGCCTCAAGGGACCGTGGACCGAGTCAAACGAGGTCACGACAATATGCCCGCCGCTCGCACCGTCCATCAGGGGCGTCAGGGCGGCTTACGCCACAGGTTCGACCGCGACGCTCGAATGGGCGCCCAACCATCCGGACGGCTCGGCGCAGACCTCAGCCGAGGTGCAGGTCACGACGCCGACGGGTCCCACCACCACGACGGTCGATGGCCCGGGTACGAGCCTGAAGCTGCCGACCGGCACCAAGGGCCTCTGCTCCGTGCGCGTGCGCACCAAGGGCCTCGACGAAGACTGGGGCGCATGGTCGAGCGCGGCGGCATATACCGTGGCGGACGCGCCCCAGGCATTCTTCACCGACCCGGCTGCGGACGGGGCAACCTTGCGCGCGGTGCCGCATACCTTCACGTGGAAGGTGGCCGACGAGACGGGCGTCAGCCGACAGTACCTGTCTCTGTGCGACATCAGGGGCAACCTTCTGTGGAGCGGGGCTGTGGACAAGGACGCGCGTTCCTTCCGCCTGGGCTACGCGCAACACGCCTTCGTCAACTTCACGCCGTACAGGGTCATGCTCACGGTCACGGCCGGATCGTCGCTATCGGTCACCGTCTCGAGAACTTTCCGGACCGACTGGGCACCGCCAGCCAAACCGTCGCTAAACATCTTCGTCGACGAGAGGCTGGGATGCCAGCTGTCGGTATTCCCAGGCAAGGCCGACAGTGACGACACGCCCGAGACGTCCCACTTCACCGTGTCGCGCGTCCTGCCCGACGGCTCGACCCTGCAGCTCGGCTCTCACCTTGCGGCGGGCGAGGGCGCGAGCGACCCGCTGCCTCCGCTCAACAGCGAGTTCGAGTACGTCGCGGTCGCCTACGCCGCGACGGGCGTGAGCACGGCGACGAGGGTCAAGACGACCGTGGCGAGCCGCGCGGTGGCTCTCAACTGGGGAGCCGGCGCTGAGAGGACGTGGCTCGGGCGCTATCTCAAGAAGGGCTCGAGCCGCAAGGTGACGCACGGGTACAAGATGCTGCACTTTGCCGACGGCGGGGAAGGGCTGCCCGTCTCGTACGGCATCAACGAACGGGACGTCAAGGACAGCATGGACTTCCTGCTGCTCGACGAGGAGGACTACAAGTCATTCCTCGAGGTCATGAACACCGCGGGACGCTTTTGGGTGCGCGATCTCTACGGCGAACGGTTCCGCGCCCGCCTCAGCTGTAGCGTGAAGCGTTCCGACGGCGCGTGGGTGGCCTCGTGCGACCCGACGTGGGAGACGTGGGAGGAGCCCGCCAATGGCTGATAGCTGGACGAGGCCGTTCGACGCCTCCTACGACTTCGTGCGCGTCTCGCGCGAGACGGGGCTCGAGCTCGACTTCGTGCGCGACATCGAGAACGGCGGCTCCATAGAGCGCAACGCGAACACGGCACTCTACGAGACCGCATCCCTGGACTTCGCTGACAAGTTCGACGTCGGCAACGACTTCCTGCGCGTGTACCTCAACGCCTCCTTCTCGGACGGCAGTAAGAGGCGCGAGTGCCTCGGAACATTCATGCCGCAGGTGGACTCGGTGGACATCGACGGCGCCTACCGCGAGGGTCAGATCAACGCCTACGGCCTCCTGAAGCGGCTCAAAGACGACGACTTCGACGGGCCGTACGTGATTGTTGCGGGCAGCAATCTGGTTGATGAGGCCGTCAAGATAGCCGAATCGGTCGGCCTCACCGTCTACGCCGACTCCAGCAGCCTCCTTCTGGGCAGCACCTTGGTTTTCGGCGTGGGCAGGGACAACGACGCCAAGAACAAGCTGGACGCGGTGGACCTGCTCCTCAAGGCGGCCGGGTTCCGCTCGCCGGCGACCGACCGAATGGGCAACGTGCTCTACAGGCGCTACGTCGAGCCCGCCGACATGCCCATCTCGGCGGAGTTCACCGAGGGCAGGGACGCGCGCTTCATGTCGGACATGACCGAATCGACCAACCGCGCCGAGGTCTGCAACGTCGTACACGTGGACTTCAGCACGCAGGACGCATCGGTGCGCGGCACGGCGGTGGACGACTCGCCCGATTCAGACCTCTCGACCGTCTCAGTCGGGCGCCGCATCGTCAAGAGCTACAGCTACGACAGCCTGCCGGGCGTGGACACCGAGGACGCCAACCTTGTCGAGGGCGCCGCCAACGCCCTCATCGGCACCGGCAAGAAGTCGGATAAGAGCTTCAGGCAGAGCGATTCGCACGGCAGCATCCAGACCGTCTACGTTCCCGACTCGCCGCAGGTGGGCGTGCTCTTCGGCATCAAGGCCGTCTCGACCGGCGGGCGCGTCGGCTTCTGCCAGGACGAGGGGCCGAGCGTCAAGAAGGACACGGACTACACGCAGAGCGTGTGGGTCAAGGGCACCAAGGGCGCGACGGGCATCATACAGTCCTTCTGGGACCAGGAGAGGGCGCTTGGCCCGGTGACCAAAGGGTTCACCATGACTGGCGAGTGGCAGAAGGTCAGCTACACCTACCACGCCACGGAGAACCACAGCAAGGTCAGCTGGGGCTACTGCTACATCGACGGCGGCGAGGCCATCTTCGTCGCCGACAAGGTCGAGGAGGGAGGCAACGCCACGCCTTGGCCCCAGGACGCCATGCAGGCGGCGGCGGACCGCAAGGCGGCGGAGCTGCTCGCCACCGAGCGCGCCGTGACGCGCACAGACGAGTTCAGGAGCGTCTACAAGCCCGTCGAGCCGTGCATGGCGGTGGCGATGAACTACAGGACCGGCGGGGTTGTCGGCAAGCTGGCAATCCAGAAGCAGACGCTGACGCTCGACGCCGGCTGCGTCATAAAGCACACGGCGAGGAGGTACGAGCGATGAGCGATTCGGCAGCCGAGATCAAGGGCGCGGCGGCGCGGCTGGCGGCGGCAATGCCGTCGGGCGGCAAGCGGCTGACGATGGAGTTCGGCACGGTCGTGGGCGTCCACGACACGGCGCTCGACGTGATGCTGCACGGCGCGGTGGTGACGGTCCCGATGGTGCGCTCCTGCACGGGGTGCATCATCACCGACCGCGCCGTGATTTTGTCGCAGGGTCCGCTGGCCGTGTGCGTTGGCACGATGGCGGCGGTGTAGGCCGGCGTTACGGTGGCCCGAACCTGCAGTGTGGCGGGGAATGGGCCCCACCACGCTGCAGAACGGGAAGGAGGCCGGATGGAGGTGCTCAAGCTGTTTGCGCCGTATGGCCCCGGATGGCTCGGAGGCGCAGCGCTTGTTCTCATTGCCTTTTATTTTGGTCGGCAATTTTTGGCCGAGTACAAGGTTCAGAACGAGCGCAAGGCGAACCTCGACCTCAAGCGCGAGGAGCGCAAGCAGGCCGAGGTGGACGAGCGGGCGCAGCGCGACCGTGAGAGATCGCAGATGGAGGGCCGCATCGCCGCGCAGATGGAGCGCAGCAACACCTTGATTGAGGGGATGAAGACCCTCATGGAGTCGGTCGTCGCGTCAAATGACGTCTTACACGCCGATCTGGTCCACAGCCAGGCGCGCAGCCAGGGGATGGCCGAACAGGTGAGCCACATTCGCGACCGCGTCGACCTCATGTACAACAAGGAGACAAGCAGATAGGAGCAATCAAATGACTGAGATTCAGGCCGGCCTCACCGTCGCCACGGTGCTCGTGGTGCCGTACATCGTGCAGGCCATCAAGACTAAGGCCATGACGGGCAGCGTCGCCCGCTGGACGGCCATCGCCGTTTCGGCGGGGTGCGGTGCCCTCACGGCCATGGCGGGAGGCGTGCCCACCGACCCCTCGGCGTGGGTGACGTCTATCTTCGCGTGTGTCGGCGGCGTGCAGGTGGCCTATGCCGCCTTCAAATCCGTCGGTATCACGGACAAATGGCTCGACGCGCTGCTCGCGCTCGGCGACATCAAGGAGGACTAATGGCAGACTTCGCAAACGTTCAGCCAGACGAATACAAGCTGTTGGGCTGCAACTTCTCGGCAGGTCGTCCGTTCGGCATCAAGGGCGTCACGATCCATCACATGGCCGGCGACCTCAACGCCGACCAATGCAACAGCATCTGGGGTGCTAACGGCTGTTCTGCCCACTACTCGGTCGACCGCAACGGCTACATCGTGCAGCACGTCAACGACACCGACCGCGCCTACGCCTGCGGCGACGGTATCGGCACGGGCGGCGGCAATGACACCACAATCTCCATCGAGCACGCCAACAGCGCGCGCGGCCCGTGGACGGTGCACGAGACCGCTATCGAGAGCGGTGCGCACCTCGTGGCGGCGCTGTGCCTGTACTACGGGCTGGGCCGTCCGGCATGGATGGTGAACGTGTTCCCGCACAAGCACTGGTCGTCCACGGCCTGCCCCGGCGAGCTGGCTGGCTCGCAGCGCGACCACTACATGCAGCGCGCCGTCGAGTGGTACGACGCGATGGTCGGCGGAACGCAGCCGTCCGCGCCGACTGTGCAGCCCGCGGCGACCCCCGCTGCGCCTTCGGCGTCGCAGGGCGCGCCGGGCGGTTTCCCTCGCTCCACTGGCGCCCGTGTTCCCGTACACTACTCGCTGCACCTTAAGGGTGGCGGCTGGCTGGACGAGGTGACTGACTTCGGTGCCGGCGACGACGGCTTCGCGGGCTACCCGTGCCGACAGCATGACCTCCTTTGCGCCCGAGTTGATCGCGGTACGCTCAAGTATCAGGTCCACACCGTCGAGGACGGCTGGCTCGACTGGGTTGCCAAGGGCGACCGCAACGACACCGTGAACGGTTGTGCGGGTATCATCGGCCACACTATCGACGGCGTGCGTATGTATTACGTCACTCCCAACGGCGAGGCTTATAAGCAGGCTTGGTACCGTTCCCAGACCACGGAGCGTGCGGGTTGGCTCGACACGGTTTGCGATGATGGTTCGACCTGTGGCGGCGACGATTACGCGGGTATCTTCGGCGAGCCACTAGACCGCTTGCAGGTGTGCATTACCGACGGGGTGCCGTGGTAATGGCGTTCATCATGGGCGCGGCGCTCGGCGCGATTTTGGGCAGCTTCGTCACGGTTGTCGCGCTCGCCCTGATCTGGGGCGGGAGCGACCGCGGGCGATAACAGCAAAAGGGGCCGTGGCGGTTCGTCGCCACGGCCCCTTTCTCGTATCCCTCGAATATCCCAAGTGGGCGCAAAACCCTAAGTACGGTCAGCGTGTTGCGGTACCGTCAGCGTGTTTTGCCTGATGGTCAGCATCAATAGCGAGCTGCGGCAAACTGTCTCAGTACTGCCACATGTGGTTGACAGGGCCGGAGCCTTTGCCCATGTCAAGGCCGGCGGCGAGGGCGCCCGTTAGGTAGGCCTTGCCGGCGTTGACGGCATCGGCAAGATCCATGCCCTGGGCCAGCGCGCAGGCGATGGCGGACGAGAGCGTGCAGCCGGTGCCGTGCGTGTTGTCGGTCTCGATGCGCTTGTGGCGGAACCACGTGGTGAGTGGATCTCCCAGATGGTTGCCCTCGTCATCGAGTGGCGCGGGTTCGGCCAGTACATCGTTGGCCTCGTTGACAAGATGCCCGCCCTTAACGAGGGATGCGCAACCAAAGCGGCGGGTGAGGAGCATGGCAGCATTTTGCTGCGTGCGCTCGGAGTCGACCTCGTAGTCGAGCAGGGCCATGGCCTCGGGAATATTGGGCGTGATAACCGTCGCTAGCGGGAACAGACGGCGGGTGAGCGCCTCGGCGGCATCTTCGGCAATCAGCCGTGCGCCCGAGGTGGCTACCATGACGGGGTCGACTACCACGTTTGTCGCGTTCCAGGCGCTCAGGCGGTCGGCGATAACATCGATAATCTCGGCAGAGGAAACCATGCCAATCTTGACGGCGTTGGGGCGGATATCGTCAAAAATGGCATCGATCTGCGCCGCGACAATATCCGGGGAGATGTTCTGCACGGCGGTGACGCCCAGGGTGTTCTGTGCCGTGATAGCGGTAATGGCCGTCTCGGCATACAGGCGATGTGCCGTGATGGTCTTGATGTCGGCCTGAATGCCGGCGCCACCGCTGGAATCAGATCCTGCGATGGACAGAACGGCAGGTACCCTACTACGATCCATGTTCGCTCCCTTGTTCGGTCGGATTCAAATGGGTCTTTAAGCAAGCATTATAAAGATGCCCGGGCCGACTCTATGTCGAGCCCGGGCGGGCGATGCAATCTTTACGTAAATGTAAGCAAATGTTCACACGTCAACAATTGACGGGCGCCAGCTCGTTGCTAAAAGCGCTTCACAGCGAGGGACCTAGTCCTCCATGCCGAGGTCGATTGTCGTACCCTCGAATACTTTGTTGACGGTACGGACGGCGCACATCTTGCCGCACATGGTGCAGGTGCCTTCGGTGGCAGCAGGGGACTCCTCGTAGCGCTTCTTGCCGGTGACTGGATCGAGAGCGCATTTCCACATAGCGTCCCAATCGAGCTTGCGGCGCGCCTGGCCCATCTTGTCGTCCATGTCGCGGGCATGGGGCACCTTTTTGGCGATATCGGCGGCGTGTGCGGCGATCTTGGTGGCCATGAGACCGTCGAGGACGTCCTGGGCATTGGGCAGGCACAGGTGCTCGGCGGGTGTCACGTAGCACAGGAAGTCGGCGCCGGAACTCGCGGAGATGGCGCCGCCGATAGCGGCGGTGATGTGATCATAGCCCACGCCGATATCGGTCACCAGCGGCCCCAGCACATAGAACGGGGCATTGT
This sequence comes from Collinsella sp., assembly GCA_048298285.1. Lineage (GTDB taxonomy): Bacteria > Actinomycetota > Coriobacteriia > Coriobacteriales > Coriobacteriaceae > Collinsella. The sequence continues at coordinate 6,902 of DBFCNY010000056.1, read as the reverse complement.
GGCACAGACGCTTCTGAAGCTTCATGTTGGCGGCGATCTCATCGAGTGCCATGTGGCCCGGCCCCTCGACCATAACCTGGACGCCGGCGGCCCAAGCGCGCTTGCACAGCTTGCCCAGCTCGATCATCTCGGCGGTCTCGGTGGCATCATTGGAGTCGTAGAGGCAGCCCGGGCGGCAGGAGTCGCCGAGCGAGATCGTCACGTCGTACTCGTGGCAGATCTCAAGCACCTCGTCGTAGAACTCGTAGAACGGGTTCTCGTTGCCGGTGACTTCCATCCAGCCAAACAGCAGCGAACCGCCGCGGCTAACGATGTTCATCAGGCGGCCGGTCTCCTTAAAGGTCTTGGTGACCGACTTGTTGATACCGCAGTGGATGGTCATAAAGTCCACGCCGTCCTCGGCATGTGCGCGCACGACCTCGAGCAGATCGTCCTTGGTCAGCTTGACCAGCGGCTTTTCCATGTAGCCGATGGCATCGTACATGGGGACGGTGCCCACCATGAGCGGCGTCTCGTCGATGAGCTGCTGGCGGAACTGGCGCGTCTTGCCCGAGTTGGAGAGGTCCATGATGGCGTCGGCACCAAAGTCCTCGGCGATCTTGACCTTCTTCCATTCCTCGGCGGCATCGGCCTTGTCGCCCGAGATGCCCAGGTTCACATTGACCTTGGTGGACAGGCCCTCGCCAACACCAAAGGCGCGCATGCCCTTTTTGATATGCACGATATTGGCGGGAATGGCGATACGACCGTCGGCCACGCGCTTGCGGATGTACTCGGGGTCGCGATGCTCGCGCTCGGCGACCTCTTTCATCTGCGGTGTGATCTGCCCGGCGCGGGCGAAGTCGATTTGCGTGACGAGCTTGGGCTCGGTCTGTGTGCTCATTGGCACGGCTCCCTTCGTTGGCATTACCCATATCAGGTTTGCGGGTCAGGGCGGGCGCGCCCAGTCTCAGCCTGCCGTCTTGTCCTGCAAGCTCCCCGTTATGTCATGGGCTCAAGTATAGCCTGAATGGGTACGATTGGGCCAACGAGCGTGCCTGTGGGGAGGCGTACATGGAAGACAAGCATCTATATCGAGAGACACAATGGGGTGTATCGGCCGAGGAAAGCCGTGCGCACCATGGGTTGGTCGCGATTGGTTTTGCGGTGCTTGCCGTGCTGGTGATTGCCTGTTGTATCTGGACGTTTGGTGGTCGCGGCGGCGCTGCATGGGAGTTCGAGGCTGATGATAGCCTACCGATTATGACGGTGAGGAGTACTGGCGGTAATGCCAATACGCTCGCCATTCCGGGCGATTATTGGTACCCGCGCGATGAGTTTGTGCAGTTGCAGCTGAGTGGTGGGTCCATTCCGGGCGAAGAAATCGAACGCGTGACGTTTGACGCGGCGCTCAAAACGCTGACGGTGAAGCTCAAAGATCAAGGAGATGTGCCCACGACCATGGATATCGCCCTGACGGAATGGCGTCTGGAGCCTCCGACGGGTGTTGCGGTTTCCGAGGTTGAGCACGTCAAGATTATCTATCAGGACGGTTCGACAAACGGGATTGCAAAGGCCGACGGTCTAGCAGAATAGGTGTCGAGCCTAGCCAGCCAATTCATAAAAGTTGCGGTGGAATAGTTCCTGATTGTGCGATAAAAGGCTCAAATAGGAACTATTCCACCGCAAGTTATATAGAGAAGGCTGAGCGGGTCAGTTTTGGGTGGCGGGTCTAGAGCATCTGTTCGTTGATGAACACGAGGGTGCCTGGATATGAGATCTCGGGGGCGTGGCGATAGCCGATGTTGAATGCGGTAAGACCAGCGGCGTCCTCGAGCTTGTTTTCTGCCATCCAGCGCACCATGGAGCCGCGCGCCTTTTTGCTGGCGGTCGAGCGCTGGATGGGCTTGCCGTTGCGGACACCTTCGCCAAAGAGACAAGTGACGGTTGTGGCGTCGCCTGCGAGATGGGGTAGAACGGCCTTGGCGTACTCCGCGCTGGCAAGGTTGACGACCGTGGTGTTGGAGCCGGTCGGCGCAATGGCGCATGCAAGTTTGTCGCCCCAAAACGTATAGAGATCGCGAGCGCCGTCGACGGCGAGCTTGGCTCCCATTTCGAGCCGATAGGGCTCAACGCCATGGAAAGGCCGCACGCATCCGTACAATCCGGAGAGGATCCAGAGATGGTTTTGCAGCCAGTCGAGCTGTGCAGCATCCATGACCTCGGGCGCCATGCTTTGGTATTGGATGCCGTGGTAGGACATGACGGCGGGGGAGATTCGGCGCGCGAGATCGGGATCGGCGAGGTCGGCATCGCTCAGGACGGGCATAAATTCGTGAAGCGTATCCAGGCACGTTGTAAGCAGCCTGTCGCTCACGTTCCAAAGGGCCTGAAGACCTGCCGCGACATCCTCGCGTTCGATGCCTAGCAGTGCCTGATGGAGCCGGGCCGTCTGATGTGCAAAAGGCGGTATGCCCAAAACGTCAAAGGCATCTTGAGCTGTCCGCATCTGTTTGGCGGGCGAAATGACGACCTGTAGCACGGAATCCTCCTTCCGCTAAAAAAGTTGCGGTGAAGTACAGACCGCTTTCCCCGTTGGAAGCCCTGATGAATCCGTATTTCACCGCAAGTTACAAGGGTTGGTTAGGCGCGCTCGAGGAAGGCCTTGTAGCCGCGGTAGGCCTCGTAGATATCGGCCTTGTTAGCGACCTCCCACAGGGCGTGCATGGACAGGACGGCAACGCCGGAGTCGATGACGTTCATGCCGTACTTGGCCATGATGTAGGCGATGGTGCCGCCGCCGCCCGCATTGACGCGGCCGAGCTCGCAGGTCTGGAAGTCCACGCCCGCCTCGTCCATGATGTCGCGGACGAGGGCCACGTACTCGGCGTCGGCGTCGTTGGAGCCGCCCTTGCCGCGGCTGCCCGTGTACTTGTTGAAGCACAGGCCGCGACCCATGAAGGCTGCGTTCTTGGTCTCGAACTTGCCGGCATAGCCCGGGTCGAAGCCAGCGGACACGTCAGAGGAGAGCATGCGGCTGCGGGCGAGCGCGCGGCGCAGGGCCAGCGGGCTGTCCTCGCCGGCGAGCGTCATGATCTCGGCGACGGTGTTCTCGAAGAAGCGGCTCGTCATACCGGTGGCACCCACGGAGCCGATCTCCTCCTTGTCGACGATGAGCGTGATGCTCGTGCGCTCCACGTTGGCGACGTCGATCTGGGCAAGCATGGAGGGGTAAGCGCAGACGCGGTCGTCGTGGCCATAGCCCAGAATCATGGAGCGGTCGAGGCCCATGTCGCGGGCGGGGCCGGCGGGCACGACCTCGATCTCGGCGGAGAGGAAGTCCTCCTCCTCGACGTCATACTGCTCCTTGAGGATGTCCAGGAACATCTGCTTGACGGGCTCCTTGGGGGCGTCCTTGTCGTCCTCATCGAACTTGACGGGGCGGCCGCCCACGATCACGTCGAGGATCTCGGCGTCGACGGCGTCCTTGGCGGGCTTGGACATCTGCTCGCTCGAGAGGTGAATCAGCAGGTCGGAGATGGTAAAGACCGGATCGTCTGCCTTGTCGCCGATGTTGATGTCGACGGTGGTGCCGTCCTTTTTGCAGATGACGCCCACGAGTGCAAGCGGGGAGGCCACCCAGTGGTAGCTCTTGACGCCGCCGTAGTAGTGCGTGTCGAGGTAGGCCATGTCGCCGGCCTCGAAGGCGGGATTCTGCTTAAGGTCCAGGCGCGGCGAGTCCACGTGGGCGCCCAGGATGTTAAAGCCCTGCTCGAGCGGTGCGGTGCCCAGGTTGACGAGCATAAGGTCCTTGCCGTGGTTGGCGGCGTACACCTTGTCGCCTGCCTTGAGCTCGCGGCCTTCGGCGATCACGGTCTCCAGGTCGACGTATCCCGCCTCCTCGGCCATCTTGATGCCGGTCTTGACGCACAGGCGCTCGGTCTTGTTCTCGCTCAAAAATTGCTTATAGCCGCGGCAAAGCTCCTCGAGCTCCTCGACTTGTTGTGGCGTGTACTTTTTCCATGCGCAGGGACGCTCCATGACGCAGGCTCCTTTCGGATCGATCGTGCTGGTTGATGTACCGTGAGCCATCGTATCACGCGTGGGCTCACGGTGGCGGGGGAGCTTGATGTGCGGTGGCCGCGGGGCGGGGAGCGTGTAAACTGGAGTGAGCAAACCGTGCCCAGCCCAAAGCGAGGTATTTAATATGTCTGACAAGCGCCGCACTTTTGCCGTGATCGACGGCAACTCGCTCATGCACCGCGCCTTCCACGCCGTGCCGCCGACCATGAACGCGCCGGACGGTCGCCCCACCAACGCGATCTTTGGCTTTCTGAACATGTTTCTTAAGATGATCGATGCCTTTAACCCCGACGGTGTGGTCGTGGCGTTTGACAAGGGCAAACCGCGCGTGCGCATGGAGATGCTGCCGCAGTATAAGGCGCAACGCCCGCCCATGGACCCCGATCTGCATGCGCAGTTCCCTATGATTAAGGAGCTGCTCACCGCGCTCAACGTGCCGATTCTGCAGTCCGAGGGCTGGGAAGGCGACGATATCCTGGGAACCATGGCGCGCCTGGGTGAAGAGGCCGGCTGCGACATGCTACTGGTGACCGGCGACCGCGACATGTATCAACTCGTGACCGAGCACGTCAACGTTGTCTCGACCCGCAAAGGCCTGTCCGACGTGGCGATCATGACGCCCGAGAGCGTGGACGACCTGTATCACGGCATTACGCCGGCGCTCGTGCCCGATTTTTACGGTCTAAAGGGCGATACGTCGGACAACATTCCCGGCGTACCGGGCATCGGCCCCAAAAAGGCGAGTGCGCTCATTGCGCAGTACGGTAGCTTGGACGAAGTCATCGCGCATGCCGACGAGGTCAAGGGCAAGATGGGCGAGAACCTGCGTGCACACATCGACGACGCACTACTGAGCCGCAAGGTTGCGACAATTCGCACCGATGCGCCCGTCGAGCTCGACTTTGAGGCGACGTCCTTCCCGGCGTTTTCTGCCGATGAAGTGTCCGCGGCGCTGGGCACGCTTGGTATCACCGCCATGCAGAACCGTTTCTTGGCGCTGATCGGCGGCGAGGGCGGGGCTGCTGCTGCCTCCAGTGTGTTTGAGATACCTGCTATGGTTCGCGCAGCCGCCGGCGATACCGACGCGCTTGGTGCCGTTGCGGCTGAGGTCTCCCACGCGATTGATGCCGGCGAGTGGGTCGCCGCCGTGGTGGACGACGACAAGGAAGAGGGCGCGCTCTTTGGACTGACGCGCACGCTGTGGTTGGCGACGTCCAAGGGCCTGTTCGCGCTCGAGGAGGGCGACGGCGGTACCACTACCGTAGTCGATGGCTTCAACTTCGCTCACGGTGTGATCGCCGGCGTGCTTGCGCGCCTGTTTATGGAGGGCCGTGTGGCGAGCCCGGATATGAAGGCGCTGCTGCACGAGCTTTCGCCCATCGATTCTTCTGAGCCCGAGCTCATGGACCCGTTGTCAGTCGATTCCACGCGCATCTTCGATACCGTGGTGGCTGCCTATCTGCTGGATTCCGATCGTTCCGAGTTCGATGAGGCATATCTTGCCGATACGTATTTGCAGATGGCGTTGCCTGCGGCGCGCGGCGCAGAGGGTGCTGGTGAGAATGCTCCGGTGCCAGCCGCCCGTACTGCGGCCCTGACACTGGCGCTGGTCGCACCGCTGCGCGAGTGCATGGCCCGCGAGAATGCCGCTAACGTGTTCGATGGGATCGAGATGCCGCTCGTTCCGGTACTTGCCAAGATGGAGCGCGCGGGCATGCTCGTGGATCCCGATCGGCTGCGCAGCCTGTCCGAGGGTCTGGCGACCCAGATCACCGAGGTCGAGCGCAGCATTCGTGATCTGGCAGGCGACGAGACCTTTAACATCGGCAGCCCCATGCAGCTCTCGCACGTGCTGTTTGATGTTATGGGGCTTCCGACCAAGGGCCTAAAAAAGACCAAGCGCGGCTACTATTCGACCAACGCCAAGGTGCTGAGCGACCTTGCCCGCGACCACGAGATCGTGCGCCTGATTTTGGACTGGCGTGAGAAGTCCAAGATTAAGTCGACCTATCTGGACACGCTATGTCCGCTGCGCCGTGGTGACGGGCGTGTGCACACCACGTACAACCAGGCCATCACCGCGACGGGGCGCCTGTCTTCGAGCGACCCCAATCTGCAAAACATTCCGACGCGCTCGGAGCTGGGGCGTACCGTCAAGACGGCGTTCTCGGCGGGCGAGGGAAGCGTCTTTTTGGCGGTGGACTACTCGCAGATTGAGTTGCGTTTGCTGGCGCATCTTTCGGGAGACGAGCACCTGGTGCGCGCCTTTAACGAGGGTGAGGACTTTCATGCCGAGACGGCCGCGCGCGTGTTTGGCGTGCCGGTGTCCGAGGTAACGCCCGACTTGCGCAGTCGCGCCAAGGCCGTGAACTTTGGCATCGTGTATGGTCAGCAGGCCTATGGTCTGTCGCAGTCGCTGCATATCTCGATGGCCGAGGCGCGCGACATGATTGATCGCTACTACGAGGCCTACCCGGGTGTGCGCACGTTCCTCGACAACGTGGTGGCGCGTGCCAAGCAGACGGGCTATGCCGAGACCATGTACGGCCGCCGTCGCCATATTCCGGAGCTCAAGGCCAAAAATCCGCAGCTCCGTGGCTTTGGCGAGCGCACGGCCATGAACCACCCCATGCAGGGCACCGCCGCCGACATCATCAAGATCGCCATGGCCCGCGTAAGTCGCCGCCTGGAAGAAGAGGGTTTTGCCGCCCACATGATCTTGCAGGTACACGACGAACTGGACTTTGAGTGCCCCGTCAACGAAGTCGAGCGCCTCACCGCCATGGTCCGCGATGTCATGGAACACGTAGTAGACCTCCGCGTACCGTTGATCGCCGAAG
>DBFCNY010000055.1:0-6963 GCA_048298285.1 Collinsella sp. | reverse complement strand
AAACAATTTTGAGATATGAAGATGTTGATTGATTAACGATTGGGAGGCCGTCTGCGATCTCTGCTGAGTACAATCGGGCGAGCAAATGTTGACCTATCAACAAATGAAGGAGTTTCCTTTATGCATCTAGCCCGTCGTGCCTGGTGCCGAACATATCAGACGGTTTTTCGCATTGCATTGCCGATTCTGCCCTATACCGAGCCGCGCATTTTGGAGCATGCCGAGGATGTGCCCGCGGTGCTTCAAAAGCGCTCGATCCAGAAGGTCCTTATCGTGACAGACCCTGGTATTGCACGTTTGGGGCTCACGGCATCACTCGAGCGTGCGCTTACGGCTCAGGGGATTGGCGCTACGGTCTATGCCGAAACGCGTGCGAACCCTACGGTCTCAAACGTGGAGGAAGCGGCGGCGCTGTATCGCGAGAACGACTGCCGGGCCATTATCGGCTTTGGTGGTGGTTCGGCCATGGACTGCGCCAAGGGTGTGGGGGCGCGCATTGCGCAGCCAAACAAGCCCATCAACAAGATGCGCGGCCTGTTGCGCGTCCACCGTCTCCTGCCGCTGCTTATTGCGGTTCCCACTACCGCCGGTACGGGAAGCGAGGTCACGCTTGCGGCGGTAATTACCGATGACGAGACACACTACAAGTACCCCATTAACGACTTTGTGCTCATCCCGCGTTTTGCGGTCCACGACCCCGAGTTTACGCGCGCGTTGCCAGCCTCCATTACGGGGCAGACGGGTATGGATGCCCTGACGCATGCTGTCGAGGCCTTTATCGGCCGTAGCACCACGCCCTACACGCGCAAGATGGCGCGTCAGGCGGTCCAGCTCATCCGCGACAATTTGCTCGAGGCCTATGAGCATGGCGACGACATGCGTGCTTGTCGCAATATGCTTTCGGCGGCGTATAAGGCGGGCGTTGCGTTTACCCGCTCCTATGTCGGATATGTGCATGCCATCGCGCACAGTCTGGGCGGCCGATACGGAATTCCGCACGGTTTGGCCAACGCGATCATCCTGCCGCACATGCTTCGCGCTTATGGTGACGCCGCCGCCCCCAAGCTTGCCGATCTTGCTCGCATGGCGGGCATTGCGCCGGCTACCGCGCAGGATAGTCTTGCGGCCGAGGCCTTTATCGATTGGGTCGACCGCATGAACGAGATCCTGGGAATCCCCAAATATGTCTCGGGCATTCGCCGCTCCGACATTCCCGAGATGGCGGCGCATGCCGATGCCGAGGCCAATCCGCTGTACCCCGTTCCGCTTTTGATGGACCGCTTGGAGCTCGAGCGTATGTACGAGGTCGTCGCGGGTGGTATGTTTGAGGACGAGAACTAGGAGGGTGCCATGAACACCGAGGAAATTGCGCGCATCGTCGGCGATCAGCGCACTTACTTTAAAACGCACGCTACGTTTGATGTTGATGCCCGACGTCGCGCGCTCGTGAGTTTACGCGATGCGGTACGGGCGCACGAGGCCGATATTGCCCATGCACTCAAGACCGATTTGGGAAAGTCGCATGACGAGGCATATATGTGCGAGATCGGCACGTCGCTTTCCGAGATTCGTCATCAGATCGCTCACGTGGCTCGATGGAGTCGTCCGCGCCTGCGTCCGTGTGACCTTGCCAACGCCGTGAGCGCGTGCAAAACGCAAGCCGTGCCCTATGGCGTCACGCTCATCATGGCTCCGTGGAACTACCCGTTTTTGCTAACACTCGAGCCGCTCGCCGGCGCCCTTGCCGCGGGCAATACCGTGGTCATCAAGCCGAGTGCCTATGCTCCGGCATCGAGCGCGGTGCTCAAGCAAATCTGTGAAGAGGCATTTGATCCGCGCCTGGTGACGGTTGTCGAGGGCGGGCGCGCCGAGAACGAAGCGTTGCTCGATGAGTGCTGGGACAAGATCTTCTTTACCGGTAGCGTTCCGGTCGGCAAGCTCGTCATGGAGCGCGCGAGTAAAAACCTCACGCCCGTGACGCTTGAGCTGGGCGGCAAGAGCCCCTGCATCGTGGATGCGACGGCAAACTTGAAGGTCGCGGCACGGCGTATCGCCTTTGGCAAATGGCTCAACGTAGGGCAGACCTGCGTGGCGCCCGACTACCTGCTGGTCGATACGCGCGTGCACGACGAGCTGCTGGGCCTCATCAAGGAAGAGGTCCGCCGTATGTTTGGCGAGCATCCGCTCGATAACGAGGATTACGGGCATATCGTCAATGCTAAGCATTTTGCGCGCGTGCGCGGGCTGATCGATCCCGATAAGGTCGTGCTGGGAGGCACGGCGCGCGAGTCGTCGCTCAAGATTGAGCCGACGATCCTAGACGGCGTGACCCCCGATGACGCCGTGATGCAGGAGGAGATCTTCGGTCCCATCTTGCCGGTGCTGACGTTTGAGAGCCTAGACGAGGCCGAAGCGTTTATTACGGATCGTCTGACGCCGCTGGCCCTGTATATCTTTAGTCAGGACCGCGCAGTTCAGCAGCGCTTCGTGCGTTACGTGCCCTTTGGCGGTGGCTGTGTCAACGACACGATCATGCACTTGGCTACGAGCCATATGGGCTTTGGCGGCATGGGCGCGAGCGGTATGGGGCAGTACCATGGACGCGAGAGCTTCGATACGTTTAGCCACAAGAAGAGTATCGTGAACAAGGCAACTTGGCTGGACGTGCCGTTTCGGTATGCGCCCTACGCAAGCTGGAAGCACAAGTTCGTGCGCATGTTTGTGCATTAGAAAAGGGCGCAGGTAATACGAACAAGTGTTCCTATTACCTGCATTTTGCGTTAGACTACTGTTATGGAGCACGGATGGGCCAACTCCCTTTAGAAGGGATTTGGTATGAACGTAAGCGATGTTATTTCGTTATTGGCGTTGTTGATTGCGGCTATCGAACTCGGTCTGTTTATCGGCCGAATGAAATAGCCGCCCCCGCGTAAGCGAAGACGGCCACTTCTCACGATGAAAACGTGTATCGGAGTTGGCAAGACCCGCGGCAACGAGTGCCATCCGTGTTCCTATCTTATCTGCAAGCGTTCTGTCGCGCAAGCGTTGAGGCAAACGATTGAAGGACGCAGACAGGATGTATTTGTGTCCGCACGGGACCGTAGACTTCTCAATAAGGTTACACACCGGTTTATCCGGCCGTTAGAGGAGCTGCTATGTACGAGCCTTCGCGTGTTCTTCTGTCATTTCACATTGCAGGATTTCAGTATGCCGATGGCGCCTTGGTCTTGGGCGATCTTAAAGCGGGCGATAAACTGACGCTGTGTGCCGAGCGCGATAATCCCCATGACCCCGAGGCAGTTGCGATCTACTATGGCAAGACCAAACTTGGCTACGTTCCGGGAAACGAGGTCGGCCCACTGTCCCTGATGATGTATTACGGCCACGAGGACGTATTTGAGGCCCGTGTGCAACAGGTTGCCCCCGAACGCAGCCCGTGGCATCAGGTGCGCGTTGGGCTCTATGTGGTGGATGCTCGCTAGTCGGCAAGGGAGGCTGTCATGTTTGATGACGATGACCTGTTCGATCTGACAGATGATCCGTTTGAGTGGGATATGCTACTCGATGACGATGAGTTGGAGCAGGACCGTAGGAAACGGCAGGACAAGAAAACTCAGAGTGACGCTTCGAAAAAGCGAGACAAGCGCCGCCGCGGACTGTTCGGTGGGCTCTTTGGATAACCGCCGCATCGCTACGTCTGTATACTTAGCACGAGTTGAACACGTTGCGAAATGAGGACCGAGACGATGATGTGGTTTACCGCCGACCTGCACCTGGGCGATACGAATATCTTGCACGATATGGATCGGCCGTTTGATTCGGTCGAGGAGATGAACCGCAAGGTCATCGATGCCGTCAATGAGTGCGTGGCGGCGGACGACCGTCTCTATATTCTGGGTGACTTTACTTATCGTTTGCCCCTGGCGGAGGCGGTGCGCCTGCGCGAACGCATCGAATGCCAGAACGTAACGCTCATCCGTGGTAACCATGACGGCGACTGGGAAGATCCAGCTGCGCCCCAAATCTGGGATGACGTGCGCGATTATCTGGAAGTCGCTCCCGGTTACGCCAAAGGCCATCGCCTGGTAATGAGCCACTACCCCATGCTCAGCTGGAATGGAAAGGCGCGTGGCGCCATCATGCTGCACGGGCATATCCACAGCAGGGGAGACCGCACCAACGCGCGCAACCGCGATCGCGAACGCCCGATCCTGCGCTATGACGTTGGCCTTGATGCCAACGACTACAGACCCGTAAGCCGCGATCAAATCCTGGGCTTCTTTGGACTGTAATTCTCGAACCACCACAAAGGGGACAGGCACCTTTGCGGTGGTTCTGGCGCCGTTGCCATTATGGTGGCGGCGCCTTTTTTGTCCGTGCGGCGCGGTAGAGTGTAGGCGGTTGAAATTTGCGTCCATCGAGGAGCTGTTATGAACGAGATCAAGTGCCCGCATTGCGGCGAAGTTTTTAAGGTCGATGCGTCCGGCTATGCGGACATCGTCAAACAGGTGCGCGATGCTGAGTTCTCGCGCGACCTGGACGAGCGTGTGAAGGCGGTCCAGCGCGAGGGCGAGCAGGCGCTGGAGCTTGAGCGCTCGCGTTCGACGGCTGCCCTGCAGGAGGCGGAGTCTCAGCGCGATGCACAACTCGTTGAGCAGAAGAATGCTGCGGCTCGGGAGTTGGCACAAGAGGTCGCCAAGCGCGATGCCGAGCTTGTCGAGCTGCGCGCCAAGCTCGAGGGCGCTGCCGCAGAGCGCGAGAGCGCAAGCCAGCGTGCGGCGGTTGAGGCCCGTGCCGATGCTCAGAAGGAGAATGCTGAGCTTCAGCGCGAGATCGACAATTTGCGTGCGCAGCTGGGGCGCAAAGATGACGAAGCCAAGCTTGCCGAGTCGGCGGCGCGCAACGCTGCTCAAAACGATTTAGCTGCACGTGATGCCCAGATTGCCGAGCTGCAGGCCAGGCTTGCCGCAGCGGACAAGGCTCAGGAGATGGCGCTTGCCGCTGCCGCGGCAGAGTCGCAGCGTGATCTCGATGCCGCTCGCAGCGAGGCCGAACGTGCACTTGCTGACTACCGCGCGACGGTACAGGAGAAGTTTTCCGCCGCAAAGGTACAATCTGAGCAAGAGGCTGAGGGTCTGCGTGCCCAGCTGCGCGAGCAGGAGCTGATGGCAAAAATGAACCTGTCGGAGGCAGTCGCCGCGGCGGAGCGAGAGCGCGACGAGGCACGTGCGAAACTGACGAGTGAGCTGGCAGTGCGCGATTCGCGCGAGGAACAGGCAAAGGCGGCACATGAGCTCGAGCTTGCTCAAGCCAAGCGTGCGAGCGATGAGCTGATCCGCTACAAGGATGAAGAGATTGAGCGCCTTAAGGACATGAAGGTCCGCCTGTCCACCAAGATGGTGGGCGAGTCGCTCGAGCAGCACTGCGAGACCGAGTTTAACCGTCTGCGCATGACGGCGTTTCCTAACGCGTACTTCGAGAAAGATAACGATGCGTCCGAGGGTACCAAGGGCGACTTTATCTTCCGCGAGTGCGACGCGAGCGGCAACGAGATCATCTCGATCATGTTCGAGATGAAAAACGAGAACGACGAGACCGCGACCAAGCACAAGAACGAGGACTTCTTTAAGAAGCTCGACCACGATCGCCGACAGAAGGGCTGTGAGTATGCAGTGCTCTGCACCCTGCTGGAGCCCGAGAGCGAGCTCTATAACGCGGGTATTGTCGACGTGAGTTACCGCTATGAGAAGATGTACGTGATCCGCCCGCAATTCTTCATTCCCATGATCACGCTGCTGCGCAACGCCGCCATGGGTTCGCTGCGCTATAAGCAGGAGCTGGCGGAGTACAAACAGCAGAATATCGATGTTACGAACTTCGAAGCCAAGATGGAGAAGTTCAAGGACGGCTTCTCGCGCAACTACAACCTGGCGAGTAAGCAGTTCGAGTCGGCGATTAAGGAGATCGATGCCGCCATTAAGCAGCTCGAGAAGACCAAGGACGACCTGCGTCGCAGTACCGAGAATCTGCGTCTGGCCCACAACAAAGCCGATGAACTCACCATTCGAAAGCTCACGTGGGGCAACAAGACCATGAAGGCTGCCTTTGACGAGGCACGTGAGGCTGCGCCGGAGACAGGTGATGAACCAGCCGAGGCGGATTCGTATGAGGTCGAGGATGCCGAGTAAGGCATAGCGTTTAGTGCAAAAGCGGGGCCGCTGGCGATATTGCCAACGGCCCCGCTTCGTTTCGTTCCAGTATGTTCGGTTAGTCCTCGAGCAGGTCCTCGATAAAACCGACGCGGTAGTTTTTGAAGATGACCTCGCCGCCGTCTTGCGTGGCGTCCAGATCGACATCGCCCATGATGCCAAAGTCGTGGTCGCCTTCCTCGTCGGCAAAGATCTGATGCACGTGCCACACGTGCGCGGTCTTCTCATCGGACTCATCGATGGAAAACATCGCGGCACTGCGGGCATCTCCGTCGGTGAGGATCTCCTCGTGCTGTTCGTGGTAGGCATCGAGCGCCTTTTGCCAGCGGATCTCGCTCATGCCCCAGTCGTCGTCGAGTTCGCCCAGGTCGCGAACGTGCTCGCGAGCGGCAAGGGTTACGCGGCGGAAGAGCGCATTACGCACCAGCAGCGTGCAGCCGCGGCGGTCCGCCACGACCTCGTCGATGCCCTGCGGCGGCGCGGCGTCGAGGGCAGCCGGATTGCCGGCGTTCTCCCACTCGTCCACCAGGCTCGAGTCCACCGAGCGCACCACAAAGCCCAGCCACGAGATAATGTCGCGCAGGCGCTCGTCGCGCTTCTCAATGGGTACGGTGCGGTCAAGCGAACGGTAAGCCTCTGCCAGATAGCGTAGCAAAATGCCCTCGGAGCGGGCGATGCCGAGCTTTTGGATATAGCCCTTAAAGTCGCTCGCGCTCTCCAGCATATCGCGCAGGACGCTCTTGGGAGAGAGCTG
>DBFCNY010000054.1:0-9813 GCA_048298285.1 Collinsella sp. | reverse complement strand
CATTTGAGACAAGGTGACGTGAAACGAAGGGGCGCTGACCTTCTGGTCGCGCCCTTGAAGTTGAACGTCAGATTGTCCAAATGCGGCCCGCGCAGCGTCGGCTGGTTACGCGGTTCGTAGAACCGCGTAACTCTAAAGCTCCGTTACTTCAACGCTGTTGTAGACCTCGTCCCAGCGATCCATGACCAGGTGGCCAGTCTTGGGATCCATGGCGTTGAGCTTGCCGCAGGTATTGGCGGTCTTGAGCACGGTGACGTCGTCGGCGCCGGCAGCAATGGCATGCGCAAAGCCGGCGATGGTCGAGTCACCGGAACCCGTCGCGTTCACAGCGGCAATCGCGGGCGTCTTGGCGCGGAACGCGCGACCCTCATGGAAGCCCACCGAACCGGCAGCGCCCATCGAAACGACAACCCAGGGAATACCGGCAAAGCGGCCGTCGGCGGCAAGCGCCTCGCGCAGGGCATCGACATCATCGGTCGTAAAGGACGTACCCAGCAGGCCGTTAATTTCGGTCAGGTTGGGCTTTACGAGCTCAGGCTTAGCGTCGGACTCCAGCGCGGCCTCCAGCGATGCACCCGAGGTGTCGAGCAGCACCTTGGCGCCCGCCTCCTCGGCGATCTTGACGAGCTCGGCATAGTAGCCGGCATCGACGCCACGCGGCAGCGAGCCCGAAAGCGTCACAACGTCCGCCTTCGCTGCGAGCTCGGCAAACTTGGCCGTAAAGGCCTCGAGCTCGGCCGGGGCGATCTGCGGGCCGCTCTCCAAAAGCTCGGTCTGATTACCCTCGTGCAGAATATTCAGGCAAATGCGCGTCTCACCGGCGATGGGCACAAAGTCGTTCTTGACGCCATCGGCATCCATGAGCTCGGCCATATAGGCACCCATGTGTCCGCCGAGCAGACCGGTCGCGAGCACATCGTCGCCCAACTGCAGCAGCACACGGCTCACGTTGAGGCCCTTGCCGCCAGCGGTCTTTTCGGGCGTCACACGGTTCACGTCGTCGATGATCAGCTTGTCGAGCTGATAGCGCGTATCAATCGACGGGTTCATGGTAACGGTCAGAATCATGTTGAACTCCTGTTCCGGGGCGGCATAACCCGCCCCAAACATACGATAACTCGTTAAAGGATCTCGATCTCAAAGCCGCGGGTGACGGTCTCTCCCGGCTTGGCCACCAGGCAGCCACGCTTGTGCTCCAGAATATCGTCCTCGTCGGAGCAGGTGGACAGACCACCCCACGGTTCAACAGCCACAAAGTCGCCCTCGGGCTTGCTCCACACAATCAGGTATGGCATATCGGGGAACGTCAGGCGCACGCCCTTGTCCTCGGTTTTCTTGGTCAACGTAACCACGTGGCTCTCGAGCACGTCAAAGATGGTTTCTGCGAAGTCAAAGAGTTCGTGGGTCAGCGGCAGGTCATGGCCAACCATCGGGTTCTTGCTGCGATGCTCAACATCAATCAGGCCCGTCGAGGGAACGGCAGTACAGAGCTCGGCGGCCTCGCGCTGCTCAAAACGGAGCTCGTAGTCGTCGTAGGACTCGCCCTCGTCAAGCGGGCACTTAAAGCCAGGGTGACCGCCCACAAAGAATGGCATGTCCTCGGTGCCCTCATTGGTCACCTCGTACGAAACGGCCACCTTTGCCGCATCGATCGTGTAACGAGCAACGATCTTAAACGGATACGGGTACTGCTCGAGCAACTCGGCATGGTCGGCAGAGCTTAGGCTCAGCGCAACCATGTTGTCGCTCTGCTCCTCGAGCTTCCACTCCTGTTTGCGCGCAAAGCCGTGGCGGGCGAGCTTAACCTCGCGGCCGCCCATGGTCATTGCGCGACCGTCACGAAGACCGCCGCAGATCGGGAAGCAAATAGGTGCCTGCCCCGACCAGACCGCCGGATCGCCCTGCCACAGATACTCGCGACCGTCGGCCACAATTGAGGTGAACGAGCCGCCCGCCGTGCTCAGTGCTACGCGGATAGAACCGTTATCAAGAACAAACTCCATAGGAGCCTTCCCTTTCTTACGACAGCCCGCCAAGTCAATAGGGCTGATAGAAAACCGGCCCGCGCCCCCTCACAGAAACGCGAGCCGTCAACGGACTAGTTAATTACGCCGGATACCCGCTAATCATGGTACTCGCCCCGGTCCCACTTCTCCAGGAACTCGTCAAAGAAGTGCGGGTCGGCCTGAGCCTCGGCGTCGGCCTTGTTGCAGGCATCAATCTTGGCGATCAGAGCATCGTGCTCGGGAGTCTTCTCGTAGGGCTCCTCCAGGAAGGCGAGCATGATATCGGCCATCAGGAACTCGCCGGTAATCTTGCCGCCAAAGCCCACGATGTTGGCGTTGAGCTCACGACGGGCATAGAGGGCAGAGGTCATGTCGCGGACCAGGGCGCAACGGGCGCCGGGGACCTTGTTGACGGCGTTGGTGATGCCAATGCCGGTGCCGCACAGGGCCACACCAAAGTCGGCCTTGCCGCTGGCAACAGCCTCGCCCACGGCCTTACCGTAGATGGGATAGTGCGTACGGGTGTGGCTGTAGGTGCCGCAGTCGAGCACCTTGTAGCCAGCCTGCTCCAGGCGGTCGGCCAGATAGATCTTCTCGTCCGTAACGATATGGTCGCAACCGATTGCGATGGTCTTCTTCATCAGAACGTCCTTTCGTCTGAATTCACAAGTTGAGGTAGAAGTTCGAGTTCTCGGTGGCTCTCGTTAGGCCATCTTGTTGAGCATGTCGACACGGATCTGGTGACGGCCGCCGGCGTACTGGGCGCGCAGGAACTCGCGGGCGATCTTCTTGGCGACCTCGGTGCCCACAACGCCCGGGCCCATGGTGACCATGCGCGAGCCGTTGTGCTCGCGGGTCATGTAGGCGGAACGCTCGTCGGAAATGTTGGCGACGACCATGCCCTTGATCTTGACGGCGGCCATATAGGAGCCGACGCCGTACTTATCGAATGCGAAGCCCTGGGAATCCTTGTGCTCCAGCAGGTCCTTGGCAACGGCGGTCGCGGAATCGACAAAGTCCGCGGCAGGGGTCTCGGAATAGTCGACGACCTCGTGACCGTCGGCGATGAGCATCTCCTTGATGGACTCCTTCATCGACATACCGTCGGCATCGGAAGCGATTACAACCCTCATGACATCCTCCTTGAGAGATACGCAGGTGCGTAGTTTCTGTTTGGAAGTGTTGAATCGCATTCAGGTCCGGGCATCTGAATGTGCGGTTCTTCACTGTTCATGTTTATTTGAACACATTCGAACAGTAACTGCAACAACTATTTGTTTATCTTTGTTCTTTTTTGAACAAATACCGTTCACAGATGATTGCTGACCGTTTGGATTCAGGGAATGCCCGGCTTGTCACGTATTCAACAAACAAAAAGGGCGGCCGAGAACGCATCTCGGCCGCCCTTCGGCGGCATTCCCCGGTATATACAGCTGTTTTAGCTACTCGGGCTGTCCGCCCTTTTTGGCGTGCTTGGAAGGAGCGCTCAGAAAGCGGCCCGTCAGATAGTTCGCGGGACCGGAGATATCGATCCCCAGCAGTACGTGTCCCAGCCACAGGAACGCCACGAGCACCAGCAGCGGGATAACGCACGAAGTCACGATCATCACGATGACGCCTTCAATCAGATCGGTTACCTGCCGCACGATCTCATCGGTCATCTGCTTGGCGCCGCTGGTCACCGACGTAACAAGGCTCGATGCCCCATCAGTCAACTGCTCGAGCACGTTTTTGGACTCCGTGGCCTCGGATTTTTTCTTGTTCGATTTTGAGCTGGTCTCGGCTGACTTGTCCGTGGTGTCGGCCGCGTCCGCAGCCTTTTGCTCAGCTTGCTCAATACTTACGCGATACGTTTCATCGACCTTTTGCGACACCCATACGCTCGCGGGCACGAGCGCCATGCCGATCACGGCAACCACCAGCACGCGTGTCGCCACACGGCGCAGGACAGCGCTCGTGCTCCAGCGCCCGTGAATGCCGAGCGACACCGCAAAGAGCACCAACGCAGACGGGATTAAGATGCCCAGGCCAACCGACCACAAAATCGTGAGCAAATATTTCTCTAGGTATAGCACGGCAAGCACGATACCAAGGTTGCCTGAAAGCTGCGCGAGCTGCTCGGCGACCGGCGTTCCCGTATCGCCTGGCAGCGCCGTGATACCTGCAGATAGGGCAACGCACGAGGTCGTGAGCGCCAAAACGTTGCCCTTCTTTTGATCGATAACCTCGATGGTGGAGTCCCATGTCTTGGTATCGGCAAAATGCGGGCGTGCGACAAAGCCCGACAGGAGCGCCATTACCACAAGGGCGACGATGATACCGATCTGCAGTTTTTTGTTTGCACACACGATATCGGACAGGCTCGGCTGCAGCTCAACCACTGTCGTAGACTCGGTAATCTGGACAGGGCGCCCATGATCCATCGCGTGCGCGTCTCTCTTTTGCATCAGTCCGTTGTCCGGCATTTGGATACCTCCTCAGTCCGGCGTTTAATGCGAAAGGAAGTATACCCACCGAGCAAAAATCGAACGGGAGGACCAACGGAGCGCACCAAGACTGTCCCCAATGACTATCTCCGGATGAGTTGCGGTGGAATAGGGATTGTTTTGCGCCCGTCGGCCCCTATTCAGTCCCTATTTCACCGCAACTTGAAGGAGAACAGAAAAAGCCCTGCCGCGGGTAACGGCAGGGCTTTTGGAAGGGAACTGAGTTGCGCAAAAAGGGTTAGGCGAGCTTGGCCTCGAGCTCGGCAATGCGCTTGTAGGCGTCGATGGTAAAGCGGGTCTGCTTCTCCAGAATCATGGTAGTCATGAGGGTATCCTGAGCGTGGGCCATGATGAAGGTCATCTCCATCTCGCCACCACCGGCCTCCTGCGAAAGCAGCTTGGTCTGCGTGTCGTGGGCGCCGATAAGTGCATCGCTGGCATCCTTGTGCAGCTGTTCGGCCTTCTCAAAGTCACCCTCGCGAGCAGCATCGAGCGCTGCAAGCAGATCTGTCTGGGCGTCACCTGCGTATGCGACAATCTCGAATCCAACCATCGAGATTTCTTCTTTGGTTGCCATATTGCGTTCCTTTCACATATGAACCAATGGAGAGCATCGCGTCCGGGCATACGCGCTGCGTTCTGTATGGCAGAAACATTAACATTCAAACAAAAAAGAACAGCGCAAAACGTAATTTCAAGCTATGAACGGTCAATTTTTGCCCGTGAACGGTTTTTAAACCAATTTAAACAATATCGAACACAATTAGCGGCAACCCAAACAGACCCGCGCCCTAGCGCCAATCGCGTACCGTATCGCCCTCGACGAGCACACCGGGGATCAGCATGTGCTCCACGCCAGACGCACCCCCATCAGCGCCGGCAATCTTGTCGACCGCCCACATGCCGACGCGCTTGTTGTTAAAGCGCACCGTGGTCAGACGACGATCGGGCACGATCTCGCCCAGGCTGTCGTCAACGCCCACCACGCTCACGTCCTCGGGCACGCGCTTTCCGCGCGACTCGAGCCCGCGAATGCAGCCGTAGGCCATAGCGTCGTTGGAGGCATAGATGGCAGTACAGGTCGGATCATCCGCCAGAGCCTGGCCTGCGGCATATCCGCTCTGTGCCGTCCAATCGCCACGGACGAGTCGCGGCGGCTCAATGCCATGCGCGCGCAATGTCTCGCGCCAGCCTTCCTCGCGCCGCATGCCCGAAAGCGAGCGCTCGGGGCATGAGATAAAGTGCACAGTCTTGTGCCCCCGCCCCAGCAAGTACTCGACAACTTGACGCGAGCAATCGAACTGGTCGTTATCGACCGTTGAACAGAGCGGGTGCTCCAGCATGGTAACGAGCACCGTCTGCATACCGGGCAGCGGCTCAAAAGTGCCAAAGTCTGCCGGCATGCGGTTCATGATCACGACCATACCGTCTACCGGCAGCGCGCTCATGCGTGACGATGCGCTCTCGAGGGTATACGGATGCCCGTCTACTTTAGTGAGGGTGATGGCATAGCCATGTTTGTCGGCCGCGGCGGCAAAGCCCTCCATACGGTCGAGGTTGCCGGTACCGGTAATGTTGAACATGGCGACGCCGACGGTCTTAAACCTGCCACGGCGCAGCGATCGACCGGCAAAATTGGGGCGATACCCCAGCTCGCGCATGGCGGCACGCACGCGTTCCTTGGTCTCGGGGCGCACGCTGGGCGAATCGTGCACGGTGCGCGAGACCGTCTGCTCCGAGACGCCCGCGAGGCGCGCTACGTCTTTGACGGATACCGATTTTTTAACAGCGGCCATAGATTGATCTTTCTATGTCAACGATGCCATTGGTGGCACCCTGCGCATTCAAATGAAACGCCTTCAAGTATATCCAACGCCTCCCCCACCATACGCTCACCACCCAAAACCTACCGTTCACCGACATTTTTGCTTCCCCGAACGGCTTTTGGTGCCCAAATGTTAACGTTGCCATCGTGCAAACACAGAGCCACCGGGCGGCTCAAACGTTTACGCGTAAGGAATCGACGGTTCGCAGGCACAGGAACCACCGGTTCGCGTCTTTTTTTGTGTCACAAAATGGCAACGTCAACATTTTGGCAACCGAACGCCAAAAGCTACCATCGTTGCTAACCCACCGACTCTTAGGAGCATTGCATGGAGCAACTCATCGCCACCATCGAAAAGGGCCAGCCCTTTTTCAACGCGATCGCCCGCAATAAGTACCTCAAGGCGATCCGCGACGGCTTTATCTCCGTCATCCCCATCATCATCTTCTCGTCCATCTTTTGCCTGGTAGCCTCGGTCCCCAACATCTGGGGTTTCTACTGGCCCGATGACATCAACAACGCCCTGTGGAAGTGCTACAACTACTCCATGGGCATCCTGGCTATCGCCTGCGCTGCCACCACAGCCAAGCACTTCGCCGACGCTCAGAACCGCGATCTGCCCAAGAACAACCAGATCAACTTCATCTCGTGCATGTGCGCGGCCATCATCGGCTTCTTGCTCCTTTCGAGCGACACGATCGCCACGGACGCTGCCAGCGGCTTCAACACCACCTACCTTGGTTCCAAAGGCCTGCTGACCGCCTTCATCGCTGCGTTTGTGACCGGCATCATCTACAAGTTCTTCATTAAGCGCAACATCACCGTCAAGATGCCCGAGCAGGTTCCGCCCAACATCTCGCAGACCTTTAAGGACATCATCCCCTTCTCCGTCTGCATCGCCGTCTTTTGGGTCTTTGACATCGTCTTCCGCGCTGCCTTTGGCTTCTGCTTTGCCCAGGGCGTCATCCAGGTGTTCCAGCCCCTGTTCACCGCTGCCGACGGCTATATCGGTCTCGCTGTGATCTACGGCGCCATGAGCCTGTTCTGGTTCGTGGGCGTCCACGGCCCCTCGATCGTCGAGCCCGCCATCGCCGCCGCTCTCGTTGCCAACATGACCGACAACCTGGCTGCGTTCCAGGCCGGCCAGCACGCTTCCGCTGTCCTGACCCAGGGTGCCCAGTACTTCGTCGTCTGCATGGGCGGCACCGGCGCCACACTCGTCCTGGTCTTTATGTTCTGCTTCCTGGCCAAGTCTCAGGAGATGCGCGCCGTCGGTAAGGCCGCCATCGTCCCCGTCTGCTTTGCCGTCAACGAGCCGCTGCTGTTCGCCGCGCCCATCGTGCTCAACCCCGTCTTCTTTGTCCCGTTTGTCTTTGCCCCGATCGCCAACATCTGGATCCTCAAGATCTTTATCGACTTCTTGGGCATGAACGGCTTTATGTACACCCTGCCCTGGACCGTCCCCGGCCCCATCGGCACCATCATGGGCCTGGGCTTCCAGCCGCTCGCCTTTGTGATGCTCGCCCTTATCCTGGTCGTCGACTTCGCTCTGTACTATCCGTTCTTCCGCGCCTATGACGCCCAGAAGTGCGCCGAGGAGGCCGAGATCTCCCAGGAGGAGCTCGCCGCCAAGAACGCCGAGAAGGCCGCCAAGCTCAACGACGCTTTCCAGGGCAAGGCCGATGCCAAGAGCGTTGCCGCCGGCGCCGCTGCCGAGGCTGTAAAGACCGATGCTCCCGCCGCTGTCGCCGTTGAGGCAACGACCGCCAGCGACCTCAACGGCAAGCGCGTACTCGTGCTCTGCCAGGGTGGCGGAACCTCGGGCCTGCTCGCCAACGCGCTGGCCAAGGCCGCCAAGGAGCGCGGCATTGATCTTGAGACCGCTGCCGAGGCCTATGGCAACCACGTGGACATGCTCCCCGACTTCGATCTGGTCGTCCTGGCCCCGCAGGCCGCAAGCTACCTGGCCGACCTGCAGAAGGACTGCGAGCGCGTGGGCAACAAGTGCGTCGCCTGCCGTGGCAAGCAGTATATCGAGCTCTCCCAGAACGGCGATAAGTCTCTCGCCTTCGTCTCCGAGCAGCTTTCGAAGTAAGTAACGCTCAGGGCCAGCCGACCATCCACAGCCGGCTGGCCCTTCGATTTAGACGATTGGATCATCATGTCCGTTAACCCTGCTAGCGTCACCAACCCGCCCGCGCAGTTTCCCGAGGACTTTGTCTTTGGCGGCGCCACCGCTGCCTACCAGGTAGAGGGCGAGACCCGCACCCACGGTAAGGGCAAGGTTGCCTGGGACGACTTCCTGGAGGCCCAGGGGCGCTTCTCCCCCGATCCCGCTTCGGACTTCTACAACCAGTACCCCGTCGACTTGGAGCTGTGCGAGGAGTTCGGTATCAACGGCATCCGCCTCTCCATCGCCTGGAGCCGCATCTTCCCCAACGGTACCGGCGAAATCAACCCCGAGGGTGTCCAGTTCTACCACGACCTCTTCGCCGAGTGCCACAAGCACCACGTTGAGCCGTTTGTCACGCTGCATCACTTCGATACGCCGCTTCCCCTCTTTGAGAAGGGCGACTTCCTCAACCGCGAGACCATCGACGCCTTTGTGGACTTTGCCACCTTCTGCTTTAAGGAGTACGCCGACCAGGTAACCTACTGGTTCACCTTTAACGAGATCTGGGCCGACGCCTCCAACACCTACATTGAGGGCACCTTCCCCGGTGGCGTCAAGGCGCATCTGGCCGAGGCCTTCCAGTGCGAGCACAACATGATGCTCGCCCACGCCAAGGCCGTGCTGGCCTTCCACAACGGCGGCTTTAAGGGCAAGATCGGCGTCATTCAGTCGCTGGAGTTTAAGTATCCGCTCAACGAGAACGACCCCGCCGACATCAAAGCCGCCAACAACGAGCACGTGCTGCAGAACCAGTTTCTGCTCGACGCCACCTTCCGCGGCGACTATGCCCCCGACACCCTCGAGTGCGCCAACCGCCTGGCTGCCGTCTCAGGCGGCACCATCGAGATCCTGGACGAGGACCTCGAGATTATGCGCGAGGCCGCGCTCTACAACGACTACCTGGGCGTTAACAACTACCAGTGCCGCTTCTTGAAGGCTTACGATGGCGAGAACGACCTGCACCACAACGGTACGGGCGAGAAGGGCACCGGCCGCTGGCGCGTTAAGGGTATTGGCGAGCATGTGAACAAGCCTGGTATCCCCACCACCGACTGGGACTGGATCATCTATCCCGAGGGCCTGTTCGATCTGCTCGTCTACATTAAGCAGCGCTACCCCAACTACAAGCAGATCTTCATCACCGAGAACGGCATGGGCTACAAGGACCCCTACAAGGACGGTTTTGTGGACGACCAGCCGCGCATCGACTACATCGAGCAGCACCTGCGCTGGTTGCTCAAGGCCATGGAGGTTGGCGTCAACGTAGGCGGCTACTTCCTGTGGAGCCTGCAGGATCAGTTCTCCTGGACCAATGGCTACAAC
>DBFCNY010000053.1:0-6306 GCA_048298285.1 Collinsella sp. | reverse complement strand
GGAGAGCACTTAATGTGCTCTCCGTGCGAGCAGGACTGTCCGAGCAGGCAACCTAATGCCTTTCGGGCAGCCACGGACCAACTTACTTCAAACCGCAGCTACGACAGCGCAATACCGCCAAGCCAGCCCCAGCGCACGCCAGAGCCAGTGCCGTAGAACCCAATGAACGAGTCAAGCGACTTAGACGTAATGGCACCCTCGTTGCTCATAACGATACCGCCGCCAACGTAGATACCCACATGACCGTAGATAAGGCCCGGAGCACCCGTGCCGCTATGCGATGAGTCGGCCACGATCATGCCCACCTGCAGCGCCGAGCGGTCGGAGCTATAGCACCAGGCGTTAAACATGTCGCACGCATTGCCTCCAAAGTAGCCAACGCCGGCGTTACGGAAGACATTGGTGACCCACGCCGCGCACCAGTTCTGACCCGGCGAAGGCGTGGAGTAGCACGCGTTGACGACAGCCTGCTGCTTGCCCGAGCCGGCATTCTGCTGCGGAGTTCCGGGCGCGTACGATCCACCACCCGAGCTCGAACCACCCGAGTAGGAATTGTTCTTGTTCGCGGCAGCCGCGGCAGCGGCAGCCTTCCTAGCGGCCTCCTCAGCCTGGGCGGCAGCGAGGATCTCGGAATCGCGCTGAGCCATGAGCTCCTTGACGTCGTCGGAAAGACCGTTCAGCACGGTCTGGACTTCTTGCTGCTTGGCCTGCATGTCCTGCATCTGGGCAGTCTGCTGGTCCTTGAGCTTCTCTAAGTCGGCCTTCTGCGACTCGAGCTCGGTCTTTTGCGCATCGAGCTCTTCCTGGATGGTCTGAATGTCCTCGATGGCGTCGCGGTCGCTCTTGTTGATCTTCTCAACGTAATGCGCGTTGGCGACGAGTTCCTCAAACGAGCCAGAGGCCAGCAGCAGCGACAGGATGTTCGTGCCGCCGGACTTGTAGCTGGCGGCCACGCGATCGGAAAGGTCGTTGCGCTTCTTCTTGAGCTCGGCCTTCTTTTCATCGATCTGGGCCTGCGTGTCGTCAATCTTGCCCTGGACATTCTCGATGTCGTTGAGGGTCTGGGCATTCTTGTTGGCCAGCGCCGCATACTCATTTGCAATGCTGTCGAGCTGGGCCTGAACCTCGTCGAGCTGGGCCTGGGCGGCATTCAGTTTATCGGTGGTTTCTTTGGAAGCCTCCGCCGCATGGGCGCGAGCGGGCAGGCCAAAAAGAACTGCCGCAGAAGCGGCGCCGAACAGGGCCTTGAGGGCAGTGCGGCGCGAGAGCTCCTGGGAAAGGATGGAATCGCTGTTTGGTGACATATGTACTCCGTTACATGCTTATTTATATGTCGCTCAACTCATACATATTAGCGTACATATGGCGCGTCCCAACGATTTCCACGAACGGCAGGAAACTACAAGGTCAGCGGCTCGTAAGCAAATGTCAAAGATCAGGTTATGCGTACGCAAGCTCTTCTATGAGTACGTTAGCACAATCCTCTGCTTTTCCTACAGCGCACGATTTGGGCGTCCCTGCCTGCGCTATACTCCCCTGAAGAAGTGTTCCTGATTCGATAGGAGACTACATGTCCAAAGCACTCGACCCCAAAGACACCTGTGTCCTCGTTACCGGTGGCGCCGGCTTTATCGGCTCGCACACCGTCGTTCAGCTGCTCGAGGGTGGCTACCAGGTCGTCATCGTCGATGATCTCTCCAACTCCAGCGCCGTCGCCGTCGACCGCGTCAAGACCATCGTGGGCGACGAGGCCGCCAAGAACCTCACCTTCTACGAGGCCAACGTGCTCGACCGCGATGCGATGAACAAGATCTTCGATACCCATCAGATCGACCGCGTCATCCACTTTGCCGGCTTTAAGGCCGTCGGCGAGTCGGTGAGCAAGCCCGTCGAGTACTATCACAACAACATCGAGAACACCCTGGTGCTCATCGACGTCATGCGCAACCATGGCTGCAAGTCCATCATCTTCTCGAGCTCCTCGACCGTCTACGGCGACCCGGACAACCCGCCCGTCACCGAGGAGGATCCTAAGAAGCCCGCGACCAACCCCTATGGTTGGACCAAGTGGATGATCGAGCAGATCCTTATGGACGTCCACACCGCCGACCCCGAGTGGGACGTTGTGCTGCTCCGTTACTTCAACCCCATCGGCGCCCATCCGTCGGGTCTGATCGGCGAGGACCCCAAGGGCATCCCCAACAACCTGGTGCCCTATGTCGCCCAGGTCGCCGTGGGCAAGCTCGAGGCCGTTCAGGTCTTTGGCAACGACTACCCCACCCCCGACGGCACCGGCGTGCGCGACTACATCCACGTGTGCGATCTGGCCTCTGGTCACGTTGCCGCCCTTAACTGGATGAACGGCAAGACCGGCGTCGAGATCTTTAACCTGGGCACCGGCACCGGCACCTCGGTACTCGAGGTCGTCGCCGCCTTCTCCAAGGCTTGTGGCAAGGAGCTGCCCTACGTGATCCGCGAGCGCCGCGCCGGCGACATCGCTGCCAACTGGTGCGATGCCTCCAAGGCCGAGCGCATGATGGGCTGGAAGGCCCAGTACGACATCGCGGACATGTGCCGCGATAGCTGGAACTGGCAGAGCCACAACCCCAACGGCTTCGCCGACGCCGAGTAGCAAAAACCTACATACCGCTCTTGCCCCGATCTCACGTTGTGAGGTCGGGGCTTTTTCATGGCATGTAACCATTCGCCGAAAATCGACCAACTTTTTTATCTTGCCTGTACATGTTTAAACAACATGTTTTACAATAGGCGTATCGAATCAGAACATCGGAGGCGGACTGCACACCCATCGGCAGGCCGACCCCACAACAAGAAGGTTGGTGAGCGCATTCATGGAGCGTGCAAGCGGCGTCCTCATGCCCGTCTCATCTCTGCCCGGACCATACGGAATCGGCGGCTTTGGCTGGAATGCCTACGACTTCGTCGATTTTCTCGCCTCGTGCAAACAACATTACTGGCAGATTCTGCCCCTTACGACGACCAGCTATGGCGATTCGCCCTATCAGTCGTTCTCGGCCCGCGCAGGCAACCCCAACTTTATCGACTTTGCCGAGCTTATCGAGGCAGGGTATCTGGAGCAGCGCGATATCGATGGCGTGTATCTGGGATCCGACCCCAGCAATGTCGACTACGGTGCCATCTTTGGTGGCCGCCGTCAGATTCTCGACCGCGCCGCCGAGCGCTTTGCTGCCGACAAGCCGGCCGATTTCGATGACTTTATCCAGGCCAACGAGGACTGGCTCATCCCCTACTGTGAGTTCATGACCGTCAAAGAGGAGTGCGGTCTCAAGGCGTTTTGGGAGTGGCCCGCGGAGCTCCGCACCCGCGGCGAGGCTTCCGCCAAGGTCCGTGCCGACCATCCGGCGCGTATGCTCTACCACCAGATGACGCAGTACTTCTTCGATCGCCAGTGGAGCCGCCTCAAGGCCTATGCCAACGAGCGCGACATTCTCATCATCGGCGACCTGCCCATCTATGTCTCGCGTGACTCCGTCGAGATGTGGGCGACGCCTGAGCTCTTTAAGATCGACGCCGCCGGCAATCCGGCGAGCGTCGCCGGCACGCCGCCCGACCAGTTCTCGGCCACCGGCCAGTACTGGGGCAACCCCATCTACGACTGGGACGCCATGGAGTCCGACGGCTTCTCCTGGTGGGAGGGCCGCATTCGCGCCGCCCTCGACATGTACGACGTCATCCGCCTGGATCACTTCCGCGGCTTCGAGGCCTATTGGGAGGTGCCGTTCTCCTCACCCGATTCGTCCTACGGTTCGTGGACGCAGGGTCCCGGCCTCAAGTTCTTCAAGACGCTCGAGGAAAAGCTCGGCACGCTGCCCATCATCGCCGAGGACCTGGGCTTCCTCACCCCCGGCGTCATCGACATGCGCGACAACTCGGGCTTCCCCGGTATGAAGATCCTGCAGTTTGCCTTTGAGGGTACCAACTCGTACTACCTGCCGCATAACTACATCGCCAACACCGTCGCCTATGTGGGCACCCACGACAACGAGACGGCGCGCGGTTGGTTTGAGGGAACGGCCACCCCGCGTCAGCGCGAGCAGGCAGCCCTGTACACCCATCAGCAGGCCGGCGAACCCATGGCAGATGCACTCAATCGCACCATCGCCGCCAGCGTGAGTGACACGTGCATCTACACCATGCAAGACCTGCTCAACTTGGGCAACGAGGCGCGCATCAACACCCCTGCCACGCTGGGCGGCAACTGGACCTGGCGCATGCTCGACGGCGCCATCACCCGCGAGCTCGAGCACAAACTCACTGACTGGACCGAGACCTACTTCCGCATCCCGTCGGAAGCCGAAATCGAGCTTCCTCAATAGGAGCTACCGCGCCCGACCCCTCCCCACCGTGCGGACGCGCTTGCTTTTCCCGCGCGAGGCCACCCCAATCCCCTCGCGCGGGCTTCTTATGAATTGCAGACATGTAATCAACCCATTACAGGAGGAAACATGCCCCAAATTAACCTCATGGAACTCGCCGAGCGGTCTTTTGGCACCTCGCTCGAGCAGCTCGACGACCGTCGCATTTACAAGCTGCTGGTCAAACTCGTGCAGGAGCGCTCCGCCGCCTGCCCGCTCAACAACGGCAAGAAAAAGCTCTATTACATTTCCGCCGAATTTTTGATCGGCAAGCTGCTCATCAACAACATGATCGACCTCGGCATCTACGACGAGGTTAAGGACCAGCTCACCGCCGCAGGCCACGACCTCAACAAGATCGAGGAGTTCGAGGTCGAGCCGTCGCTCGGCAACGGCGGCCTGGGCCGCCTGGCCGCATGCTTCCTGGATTC
Organism: Collinsella sp.; assembly: GCA_048298285.1. Lineage (GTDB taxonomy): Bacteria > Actinomycetota > Coriobacteriia > Coriobacteriales > Coriobacteriaceae > Collinsella. The sequence goes on along the minus strand of DBFCNY010000053.1, from coordinate 1,478 downwards.
CATCGCCACGCTGGGCTTGACCGGCGATGGCGTGGGCCTCAACTATCACTACGGCCTGTTCCGTCAGCGCTTTGTCGACAACCAGCAGAAGGCCGTCCCCGACGGGTGGCTCGGTGAGCAGGACATCCTAGTCGACGACGACCGCTCCTACACCGTCGATTTCGGCGATTTTGCCGTTACCTCCAAGCTCGTCAACATCGACGTGCCCGGTTACGGCCAGCCCACCAAGAACCGTCTGCGCCTGTTCGACCTGGCGAGCGTCGACGACGGCCTGGTCCCCGGCAGCTCCATCGACTTCGACAAGACCGAGATCGCCAAAAACCTCACCTTGTTCCTCTACCCCGACGATTCCGACGAGCAGGGCCGCCTGCTTCGCATCTACCAGGAATACTTCATGGTGAGCAACGCCGCCCAGCTCCTGATCGACGAGGCCATCGAGCGCGGCAGCAACCTGCACGATCTGGCCGACTACGCCGTGGTCCAAATTAACGACACGCACCCCACCATGGTCATCCCCGAGCTCATTCGCTTGCTCACCACCGAGCATGGCATCGAGTTTGACGAGGCCGTGACCATCGTACGCTCCATGGTCGCCTACACTAACCACACGATTCTTGCCGAGGCGCTCGAGAAGTGGCCGCTCGTCAGCCTGCAGAAGGTCTCCCCTGCCATCGCCGACATTATCGTCAAGCTCGATGAGATCGCGAAGGCCGAGCACGATGACCCGCGCGTCGCCGTCATCGACGAATACGACACCGTCCACATGGCCCACATGGACATCCACTTTGGCTTCTCCATCAATGGCGTAGCCGCCCTCCACACCAAGATCCTGGAGGACACCGAGCTTCATCCGTTCTACGAGATCTATCCCGAGAAGTTCTCCAACAAGACCAACGGCATCACCTTCCGCCGCTGGATCCATGGAGCCAACCCCGCGCTCGCCAGCCTGCTCGACGATGTAATCGGCACCGACTGGCGCCGCACCGGCGATCTGAGCAAACTCGCCAAGTTCGCCGACGACAAGGACGTTCTTGAGCGCCTGGCCGCCACCAAGGTCGAGGCTAAGGCCATCATGCGCCAGTTCATGGCGCTCGAGCAGGGCGTGACCATTCCCTCCAACGCCATCATCGACGTCCAGGTCAAGCGCATCCACGAGTACAAGCGTCAGCAGATGCTCGCGCTCTACATCATCTGGAAGTACCTCGATATCAAGAACGGCAACAGACCTAAGCACCCCGTCACCATCATCTTTGGCGGCAAGGCGGCGCCTGCCTACACTATCGCGCAGGACATCATCCATCTGATCTTGACGCTGTCGCGGTGGATTGCAAACGACCCCGACGTGGCTCCCTACCTGCAGGTTGTCATGATCGAGAACTACAACGTCACCGCCGCCGAGCGCGTGATCCCCGCCGCTGACATCTCCGAGCAGATCAGCCTGGCCTCCAAGGAGGCGAGCGGCACCTCCAACATGAAGT
>DBFCNY010000052.1:0-3655 GCA_048298285.1 Collinsella sp. | reverse complement strand
GAACAGGTTGGTGCGCGGGCGCAGGTGCTGCTGGGTGCGCAGGAACTCGACGGTGGCACGCTTCTTCTGCAGCGGGTAATCCGGGGCGCTGACGCCCTCGACCTCGATGGAGGTGGCAGAAAGCTCGAAGGGCTGGGGCGCATCGGGGGTCAGCTTGACGGTGCCGCTGCAGATGAGGGCGGCCGAGACGTTTTGATGGGCGATCTCGTCGTAGTTGTCGAGCGCCTCGCGGTTCATGACGACCTGCAGGTCGCGGAAGCAGCTGCCGTCGTTGAGCGTAACGAAGCCAAAGTTCTTCATGTCGCGGACGGACTTGACCCAGCCGGCTACGGTGACGGTCTGGCCACCGAGCGACTCGGAATCGGCATAGAGCTGCGCGATTTTGGTGCGGTTCACGTATCCTCCCATAACGGTTGTACGGATTATTTCCAAACAGTTAACCATTCTAACCCGCGAGTGGGGGCGTAGCAAAACGTCAGGCGTAATGTATGGGCGTGACGTGGGGCACCGCGCAAGCGCCGATTTTGCGGTGCCTAGTGCCCGCAGATGGCTTGGCGTATGAGAGCGGCGTAGGTGTCGATTCCCGCCTGGGTGAGGTGTGTGCCGTCGTCGACAAGGTATTCGCTGTGGCCCTCTGAGGCACCGTTCCAGTCGATGACGCCGGCGTTGTCGTTTTGGGCACAGACGTCACGAATCATCTGGTTATTGCGGTCCTGTAGCTCGAGCGGTACGCGCACGGTCACAAAGTAGATGGGCTTGCACAAAGTAGATGGGCTTGCCGCCCACGGCATTAATCACGTCCTGCACCTGCTGGGGGTCGCGGATGAGGCCGTTGGTGCCAAGCGCGCAGATGACCACGCTCGGGTCGTAGTTGGCACTGTCCTGTGCATAGACATCCTGGAAGGTGTAGAACTGGCGGCTCACCACGCCGTCGATGTACGCGTTGGGAAGCGCCGCCTGAATACCGGACTGTGCGCCCGCAGTGACCGAGTCGCCGATCATGAGCACGCGGGCGTCGCAGGTCCCGGTCGCCTCGTCGTAGGTAAAGCTCTTCCAGTCAAGGTTCTTGGGGACCTTTTCGGCGATGGGTCCCTCTTTGGGCTTTTGTTGAGCGGCGTCGTCGGACGCGGTGCCACCGGCTTGGGTGTCTTGGTCAGATGCAGACTCGGCGCTCTTGTCACCGGCTCCGTTGTCCTTGGACGAGGCGGCATTCTGGGCAAGCTCGGGACGGAGCTGCTCGGCGCGGGCGGTGGCGATGCCTGCCCAGTCAAGCGGCGCGAAGGCAAGTGCGGCGACGCATGCGGCGCCAAGCACGGGGAGCACCATGGCGGGCGCGAGGACGTGCTTTCTTGCCGTGCTGTCCTGTTGGGCCGGCTTGTGGGACCAAGGGCGTTCGACGAGGCGATAGAAAACCTCGGCTACCGCAAGGATCAGTACAAGCTGTAATACCTGCTCCCACCAGGCGATGCGGGTGGTGCGGGTTGCGGGGTTCATAAGAAGCAGTAGGGGATAGTGCACCAGATAGACCGAGAACGAGCGCTGGCCTAGCCAGACGAGCGGCTTGACCGACAGCAGACGGCGCACGATGCACTCCGTATTCTGCACGCAGATGATGAGGAGTCCGGTGACGAGGGCAAACAGCAAAAAGCCGCCGCGGTAGAGCCAGGCGCTCTCTCCGGTCAGCATGAGTGCGCCGGCTATAACGGCAACGAGCCACGCGATAGAAATCGCGTTGACCTTTGAGACGCCCTTGTTGGCGCCGGGGGTATGGATGTCACCGCTCAGCATCTCGCGCAGACGCGGCGCGGCGATGGCGGCTAAGGCTCCGCATAGAAGCTCGGCGGCACGGGCGTCGGTTCCGTAGTAGACGCGCGATGTGTCGGCGGTGGGATTAAACATGAGGACCATGGTCGCCGTCGATACAAGCGCGAATGCGATCGTGATGCCGATGGCGGTGTTGCGCGATCTGGTTTTGCCGCACAGTGCCATAAGGATGACCGGCCATACCAGATAGAACTGCATAGTGACAGCGCAGAACCACAGGTGCGTGAGCGGCGAGGGGAGTCCCGCGGCGGCGAAATACGAGACGTTGCGGAAGATGTAGAACCAGTTGCTCAAAAAGAGTGCCGATGGCAGGGCGTCCTGCTGCACCTTAGGGAGTAGGCTCGGGGCCGCGATGTAGGTGGCGACGGCGGTAAGCGCGATGGTCACGACGATCGGCGGCATCATGCGCGCAATGCGGCGGCAGATATAGCTTGGGTACGAGAATCCGTCGCGTGCCGTGGCCCGCATAATGCTTTTGGTGGTGAGATAGCCACTCAGCGTAAAGAAGAGTGTAACGCCCAAAAAACCGCCGGTCAGGCGGCTGGGGCGAAGGTGATATAGGACGACGCCGGCGATGGCGAGGGCGCGGAGCCCGTCGAGCGCGACGATGCGTTGGTTGCGTTGAGGCGCGGCATGTGCGGCGCCCGTGGGTGTGTTTTGCATCGATCTTCCTCCAATGTCGACCTAGCAGTCTAGCGCTCTGCGCGGACAAAGGAAGGGGGTTCGTGCGGTTGAACAACATGCCGCGGGGCGATGCCTCGCTACGCAAAAGCCGCACCTGCGTTGATGCTCAGCTGCCTATATAGAAACGTTTTAGAACCTCTACATAGGCAAAAACAACAACACAGATGCGGCAAAGACGCACGGGTGGTTGAGCCTTTATGCGATGATGCTCGGCTACTTGGTCTTGGCAACCAGCAGCGGATCGCCAAGCTTGACGAGCGGATTGCCGCCGATAAGCGTGCCAGACTCGCCGACGTGGTCGATGCTCTTGAGGCGGTTGAGCTCAGAGACGATGACGGTCACGATGTCCTCGTGACCAGCGGCCTTGATGGCGTCGCGGTCGAAGCTGATGAGCGGCTGGCCCGCCTTGACCACATCGCCCATCTCGACAAAGCGGGCAAAACCCTTGCCGTTCATTTCCACGGTGCCCAGGCCAACATGGATGAACACGCGAAGACCGTCCTCGGTAATCATGCCGATGGAGTGGTTGGTGACGGTGGTGGCGCCGATACGGCCGTTGGCGGGGGCGTAAATGGTGCCGGTAATGGGCTCGATGCCGTAACCCTGGCCGAGCATGCCCGAGGCGATGGTCTCGTCGGGAACCTCACTCAGATTGACGAGCACGCCGTTGACGGGAGCGTAGATGACGCCTTCGCGGGTGGCGAAGCTTGCTGCGGGCGGAACGGACGCCTCGCCCGACGAAGTGAACGTGGACTTGAGCGAATCGAGCAGACCCATAGATGCCTCCAACGTATCAGGCGCGCATGTTGCACGCGTGTGGTTTGCCGGAAACGTTTCGTACGTGTTTCCCAGCACGGTCAGCGCTCCTATTTTACGCTGCTTAACGATGGTCCTGAGCTGGGATTATGTGATATATCAGTTGATGGCCAACTTATTGCGGGGGTGTTTCTGCGCCGCGGGCTCAAGTGGGGTACGCTAAGGTGCGAAAAACGAGTGCGCACGAATCGCACGGAGGGAGCACCTATGATTATTGAGAACCATGCGTTGTGGGGCGAGGAGCCGACCGAGGATTATCCGGCGACGTTTACGTATCTGGGTGCCGAGCCGCTGCCCGACAAGCCCAATGGCCGCCGCCCCGCGGTGATTA
>DBFCNY010000051.1:0-7333 GCA_048298285.1 Collinsella sp. | reverse complement strand
GGGCGAGCTCGCGCACGCAAGGACCGCACCGGTGCGCGGATCCATGACCACCACAGCGCCCTTAAAGCCCTTGAGCGCCTGCTCGGCAGCCGTCTGGATGCGCGAGTCGATGGTGAGCTTGGCGGTATTGCCCGGCTGGGTCTGCCCCGCGAGCGACGCGATGGCGTTGTTCCAGCTGGAGTAATCCTTGGACCCAGTGAGCGTATCGTTCATGACGCTCTCGATGCCGGCAGTGCCGTATTGCTGGCTCACGTAGCCCACCACGTGCGCGGCCATGTTGCCGTTGGGATAGGAGCGGGCGTAGGTGCCGTCCTCCTGTTGCAGCGACTCGGCTAGTGTCACGCCGTCGGACGTGATGATGGAGCCACGCTGGATGTACTTGGAGCGTGCGATGGTGTGGTTGTTGGTCGGCATGTCCTGATAGTCCTTCGCCTTGATGACCTGGACATAGGTGAGGTTGCCGATAAGGATGGCGAACAGCGCCGTGAAGGCAAGCACGGCACGAGTCAGACGGTTGGCAAGTGCCACGCGGCCGAGCACGCCGGACTCAGGCGTGTCGAGCAGGCGACGACGCATGCGAGAACCCGCGGAGTGGTTGCCGTGGCTGTAGGAAGATGCGTTGGCAAAACGCGTACCGGTCGGTGCGGCAGCGGATGCGACCTGGTCATCGGTGATGGCGGCCATGGTGCCGGTGCCGGTGAGCTCGGCTTCGCGTCCGGTCGCCTCGTCACCAGCGCGCAGCAGGAGCGCGACGATGATAAAGCTTGCCAGCAGCGAGGAGCCGCCCTGGCTCATAAAGGGCAGGGTGACGCCGGTCAGCGGGATCAGGCGGGTAACGCCGCCTACGATCAAAAAGGCCTGGAAGCTGATGGCTGCCGTAAGGCCCGTGGCACTAAAGGCGGCAAGGTCGGACTTTGCGCGGGCAGCTGTGGTCAGGCCGCGAACGGCAAAGAGCATAAACAGGATGAGCACGGCGCCGCCGCCCAAAAGGCCCATCTCCTCGCCGATAGCCGAGAAGATAAAGTCGGACTCGACGACAGGGATGTTGTTGGCCATGCCGTTGCCGATGCCAACACCGACCAGACCGCCATCGGCAAGCGAGAAGAGCGACTGGACGATCTGGTAGCCCTGGCCCTGGGCGTCCTTAAACGGATCGACCCAAACCTGGAAACGCACCTGAACGTGCGACAGGAACTTGTAGGCGCCCACGGCTCCAACGGCCAAGAGCGCAAGACCGATAACGACATACGAGAATCGTCCCGTGGCAACGTAGAGCATCAGCAAGAAGATGGTGTAGAACAGCACGGCCGAACCCAGGTCGCGTTCGAAGACGACGACGAGCAGGCACACACCCCACACGGCAAACAGCGGCAGCAGCAGTCGCAGACGAGGGATCTTAAAGCCCAGGATCTTGCGGTTGGAGATGGAGAGCAACTCGCGGTTCTCGGCCAAGTAGCCGGCCAAGAACAGGACGATAAAGACCTTGGCGAACTCGCCGGGCTGGATGGTAAAGCCCGCGATGCGAATCCACAGCTTGGAGCCCGAGATCGTGGTGCCGATAAAGATAGGCAGCATCAGCAGAATGATGCCGATGATGCCAAAGGTGTACTTGTAGCGCATGACCACGTCGAGGTTTTTGACCAGTGCAAGCGTTCCCACCATGAGCGCCACCGAGACAAACAGGATGATGAGCTGCGAGATGGCGAGAGCGGGGGCGAGGCGTGTCACGAACGTGATGCCGATGCCCGAAAGCACAAAGACAATGGGCAGGATGGCGGGGTCGGCACCGGGCGCCAAGATGCGCACGGCAATGTGGGCCGCGGCAAAGGCGGCAAAGAGGCCGATCGGTACGGCGAGCGTCTCAAAGGAAATCGTGGCACCCGCGGTGAGCACGTACATCGCATAGAGCAGGATGACGGGGAACGCCGAGGCGATGAGCAAGAGCAGTTCGGTGTTGCGGCGACTCATAAGCGGCACTCCCTTTCTAATTCTTATCAGAGGCTTCGGCCTCGGCTGACTGTTCGGCGGTTTTCTCGGAATCTGATTCGGAGGTCGATCCCTGATTGGTGTTGTCGCGAATCGTTTGCGCGTCGATCACCTGGCGGGTCTGCTCCTCGTCGATCTGGTGGCGGTACTTGGATATCGTGTCCTGCGCATCGTCGACACTTGTTTGCGGAATGCCCGCCTTGAGGCGGTTTTGCGTGTCTTCGGGCAGGTCGGACAGCTTGATGCTGGTTTCGCTTTCGAGCCAGTGGAGCTTGAGTCCGAGTGGCTTGCCGGGCAGGCCGCGCCAGACGGCGACATTGCCCTGGTAGGTACCCAGGTAGTACGAGCCGGTGACACCCGTGTAGGCCCAGATGCCAGCTGCTAGCACAAAGACGAGGGCCAGGATGGCGGCGATAGTAACATTGCGGCGACGCACGCGTTGCGCCTCGCGCATAACGCCATCGTCAACCAGGTCAACGACTACTACGGTTACGTTGTCGTGGCCGCCGGCGGCAAGCGCCGCGTCCACTAGGTTGTCGACGCAGATTTGCGCGGTTGAGGACTGCGTGGCGATGTTCTCGATATCGCTATCGGGAATCATGCTCGAGAGGCCGTCGGAGCACAGGATCAGGCGGTCGCCTTCCTCGATATGCAGAGTGAAGTGGTCGGCATACATGGCGGGGTCCGAGCCCAGCGCGCGGGTGATGACCGAACGGTTGGGGTGGACGCGAGCCTCGTCTGCCGTGATCTCGCCGGCGTCCACGAGCTCCTCCACGTAGGAGTGGTCGCGGGTCACGCGGATGAGCGTGCCCTCGTGGAGCAGATAGGCGCGAGAGTCGCCCACGTGGGCGATGGCGAGCGTGTCGTTTTCGATGTAGGCGCAGGTGGCTGTGCAGCCCATGCCGGGCTTGCCCAGGCCGTTCAGGGCCGCCTCGATTACGGCGGCGTTGGCTGCCTCGACGGCTGCGGCCAGGCGTGCTGCGTCGGCGGACTGTGGGGCCGTCTTGGCAATAGTCTCGACGGCGATGGAAGAGGCTACCTCGCCGGCAGCGTGACCACCCATGCCGTCGCATACGCAAAAGAGCGGCGACTGCACCAGGTAGGAATCCTCATTGTGCGGGCGCACGCAGCCAACGTCGGAGCGGGCGCCCCACATGAGTTGCGTGGTGGTGCCGGCATCATAGGTCGAGTCGGTCTCGATGCGCTCCTCGGTCAGGGGCTCAAAGCTCATGGTCGAGCCGGGGTCTTTGAGCTTGGCCTCAACGGCAGCAACGTCGATCTCGGCGGTGTCACCGGGAGAGACGGTGTCGGTCTCGGCGTTTGATTCGGAATCACCGGTGTCCGGGGAGTCGGGCTCCTCGGACACGCGGGCGGTCGACTCGTCGTCTTGCGGGCTGACGTCTATAGGCTCGGGCGTCGCAAAGTGCGACGCCGCGGGCGTGCTTTGCGACTGGGCGGCGGGCTCGGCCACGGCATCGGACTCGCCTGCGGGCGCAGGCTGCGGGGTCTTGGGTGCAGGGCCGTCCTCGGGGGATGTCCCCGCCTCGGGCGCCGGCGTAGACGCGGGCGCAACCTCGGATGCCGGGGCTATGGGAAACGCCGGCGCGGCGGGCTCGGGTGCCGCAAACACCGCAGCGCTCTCGTTGATTGCCGCGGCGACGGGCTCTGCAAAGTGAGCCGGCGCCGGGGCTGCTTCGGGCGCTGTGGGCTGTTCCGCAGCATGCGCGCCGATGGGCGCCGCTGCGGCATCCTCTTCGTCCTCGTTATCGGCGAGATCCGAAATATCATGCGTTACATGCGAAAGAGGCAGGGAGAACACGGTGTCCTCGGGCTCCACGGGTGCGGAGCCCGCCGGAGCGGCGTGGGCCGGCGCAGCTGTGGCGGCGGCCGGTGCCTCGGTCATAGTTGCGGACTTGTTCTCCTCGTCGATCATCGACGGTTCACCTTCATGACCACGTCGCCAATCTGGACTTCGTCGCCCTCACGCAGCGTCGCGGGCTCCACGAGTTGGCGGCCGTTGACGAGCGTGCCGTTAAGTGAGTTGAGGTCCTCGATGATGAGCGCCGGGCCCTGCAGCGAAAAGCGCGCGTGCGAGGCTGAAACGAACGGTTCGTTGATGCAGATGTCCGAAGATGGCGAGCGACCGACGATGACGGGGCCGAGCATGTCTACGTGGATGCCGCGGATACCGCGCGGACCCTTGTCCACATCGATCGTCCAGATAGCCGAGTCGCGGCGCTGTCCACGCACAAGTCCCACGCCGGTCTTCATGACGGCGAACAGAAAGATATAGAGCAGGGCGACCAGGACGATGCGGCCTGCAAAAAGGACGATATCGATGTTCATAAGCGACTATCCCCTAAATTCAAAGGTACTCAGGCCAAACGTCAGCAGATCGCCGTTGCGCAGCGGGCAGCGCGTAATGCGGCGGTTGTTGACGAGCGTGCCGTTGGTGGAATTGAGATCCTCGATCGACCAATCCGAGCCCGTAAAGGTGAGCTGGGCGTGGCGGCGCGACACGTTGGGGTCGCGCAGGGCAATGTCGGAAACTGAGCGCTCGCGACCGATGGTCACCTGTGCGGAGGTGATGCTATGGCTCTCGCCGCTCACGACGTCGACGAGCTGGGCGAGCGGACGCTGCGGGGCGCGAGTGCTCGCCATGTTGGAGGCGATGCCGGCTGCGGCGCCTAGGCCCACGGCGGCACCGGTCGCGGCGGCTCCGCCCATGCCGGCAAGCGCGTCACGCGAGACGGTCTGCGGCACCGGGATGGGAGCGGCGGGGTCGGGGATGCTAGGCGCGAAGGGGTCTGCCACGGCAAGCGGGTCGGGAGCGGCGGCGCGAGGCGTCGGCTGCTGCTGGGGCATGGCGGCGGGGCGCTGCTGCTGCGGGGCAGCAAACTGCTGCTGGCCGGCGCGCGGGGCGCTGGCGGCACGGCTTGCCGCGGAGTTGTTCTGGCCCAGGCCGTTTTGATAGGCGCGCTCTTCTTCGTACAGGCGGCCGAGCGTGGGGGCATCGACGTTCTCGGCAAAGACCGAGAACTTGCCGGCACGCAGCTGCGGATCGATCATAAAGCGCACGAGGGGCTCGCCGACAAACACATAGCGGCGCTTTTCGGCCTGTGCCTTCACAAACTCGCGGACCTCGCGCGAAAGCTCGGGGTAGAACGGAGCGAGCATGGGATCGTCGTCGGCGGCGATAAGGATGGTATAGAGTGCCGGCGCCGTGTTGACGCCGTTGATCACCAGAGTCTGATCCTCCATGTCGCGAGCGGCCTGCTTGGCAAGCTTCTTAAAGGAGAACGGGGCACGGGTGGCACCGAAGATGCCGGCCACGTGGTCCTCGAAGATGTTCAGGAAGTTCACGAAAGATCACTCTCCGTATAGGTTCTTTGGTATCCGAGCAAATATAGGCATATCCCAACGATTATAGAGGATAGGGTTCCCGCAACCGCCGCCTTGGCGACGACCGCGGCTGCAAGGCTGGCAATTTCCATATGGTGTGCAAGACAGGACGCCGCTGCGCAGCCGATGCCGGTGACAGCGATGGCAGCGATTGCGGCAAGGTTTGAGCCCTGGTCGGCACGCTTGGCATGGGCATTGAGCAGCGCGGATGACGCTGCGGCAGTTGTCGCGACCAGCACAAAGGCGACCCAAAGGAGCGGGTCTCCCAGCGCTGCGGCAACGTTACCGAGCCCCAGCACGCCTCCGGCTGAAAGCGCGACCGTGGCCAGACGGGCAAAAAGCGCGCCCATGCCCGTTGCCGCGGCGGCGCTTGTCGGGCCGAGCCAAAATGACGCGACGCCGGCGGCGACCCCAGCTGCCAGGAAGGTATTGCCGGTCAGACAGCCAAGCGCGAGTGCACAGGTGAGCGCGGCGCTCGCGGCAGCCTCGGTACGACCCCAGGCGATCCACCAACCGGACATGGCGGCGGCAAAGATCACCGCGACGGGCAGCATCGACAGGATGCCCTGTGCCTGCATGGTGGCGTTGGCCATGAGTACCAAAAAGCCCACAGCCGAGATGGCCGAGCCGATCTGGGGGGCCAGGCCAGCCGCCGCTCCGATCGCGATAGCCGCAATGACCAGGCCGGGAAGCGTCGCGACTCCGGCCGTTTGCATCAGCAAAAAGCTAAAGGTGCCGCACGCCAGCGCCGAGATAGCGCGCATGGTGTAGTCGCGCGCATGGCTCCAGCGCGTGCCCGCCCAGCCAAGTGCGGGGTCGACCTCGATGGCTTCGTCCTCGTAGTGCGACGGCTCGATATCGTCGAGCTCCTGCTCGTCATCCGAAAGCTCGCCAACCATTTGTTCCAGGCTGCGACGGCCTTCGCGCACGCTGCCCAGACCGGCAAGGAGCTGGTCGCAAAATGCCTCGATGCTGTTGGGGCGGTCCTGCGGCATGGGGGAGAGCGCGCTCATGAGCGCGGCCTCGGCTCCCGGGGGAAAGTGTGGTATCAGATCGCTGGGATAGGTGGCGCCGCCGATGATGCGGCCGAGCGAGTCGGCGGGCGTGGCCGCCATAAAGGGAGCGCTGCCGCACAGGCCCTCGTAGATCACACAGGCGAGGGCAAAGACATCGGCGCGCTCGTCGACCGTGCCGGTCTCGATATCGAGCTGCTCGGGCGGCATGTAGCCGATGGTGCCGCCGCGCGAGCCGCCAAAGCCACCGGCGGACGACAGTCGCGCCATGCCAAAGTCGGTGAGCTTTACATTGCCCGAGTGGTCGATGAGCACGTTGGCGGGCTTAATGTCCAGGTGGAGTACGCCGTTACTGTGGGCGAAGGTGAGCGCCTGGCCCAGGGCATCGGCAATGGCCGCGGCCTCGTCAAAGGTAAGTGAGTGGCCGTCCGCGCGGTGCAAAAACTCGGCCAGCGACATGCCATCGACATATTCCATAACCAGGTAGGCATAGGCTGTGTCGTGCGTAAAGTCGATGACCTGCACGATGTTGGGATGTTGAAGCATGGCGGCAGTGTGCGCCTCGCGCAGGACATCCATGATGTCGCTAGCGGGCATGCCGGCACCGTTGATAAGGGGGATGCGTTTAATGGCGACGCGGCGGCGCAGGTGCGTGTCGCGGCAGATCTCGATGGAGCCAAAACCGCCGGTCGCAAGTGTCTCGAGCGGCTGGTACCGCTTGAGCAGCTCGCGAGAGCTGGTGCCCTCCAAAGGAACGTCCGGCGAGAACCGGGCGGTATGTTGCGAGAAAAGCGGCATGGCCAACCCTCGTGCGTTTAAAGTTCGTTTGCGAGTGGCGGGCGCGGAGCCGAGCCGTTCGCGGTGGCATAGATGCTGCTAGTGTAGCACGCTCGGGTGCATGGGGAGGATAGCGGGATGCGAGGCTGCCTGCC
>DBFCNY010000050.1:0-3939 GCA_048298285.1 Collinsella sp. | reverse complement strand
CTTGTAGCGAACAAAGCTAAGCCGCCCGACCCTAAGGTTGACTCGACTGATAATAGCAAATACAACAAGCGAGATGCCTGCGACTTGCATGCATCTCGCTTTATCTAAATAACGTGGTTTTGAATCAACCACTAATTGTCACCCGCCCAAGCATGGTCGGGTTTTCCAAGTGCCGCAGATTGCCGTGAAAGAGGAGCGCCGCGTACTTTGGTACGCGAGCGACGGTTTGAACGGCAAGGTGCGGTGCCTGGGAAAGCCGCTTAGCGGTAGCTGACGCTTTGCTGGGAGTCCTTGACGACTACGTCGTGGGCGCCGCCTTCGACGATGGAGGTGGAGCTTACCAGGGTCAGGCGTGCCTTTTCCTGGAGCTCGGGGATTGAGAGAGCACCGCAGTTGCACATCGTGGACTTGACCTTGTAGAGCGTGCCGCCCACGCCGTCCTTGAGGGAGCCGGCGTAGGGAACGTAGGAGTCGACGCCCTCGACGAAGCTGAGCTTCGCGGCGCCGCCCAGGTCGTAGCGCTGCCAGTTGCGGGCACGCGCAGAACCCTCGCCCCAGTACTCCTTCATGTACTGACCGTTGACGTTGACGCGCTCGGTCGGGCTCTCGTCAAAGCGGGCGAAGTAACGGCCCAGCATCATAAAGTCGGCACCCATGGCAAGGGCGAGCGTCATGTGGTAGTCGTAGACGATACCGCCGTCGGAGCACACGGGCACGTAGACGCCAGTCTCCTCGTAGTACTCGTCGCGAGCGCGGCAGACGTCAATCAGCGCGGTGGCCTGGCCACGACCAATACCCTTGGTCTCGCGGGTAATGCAGATGGAACCGCCGCCGATACCGACCTTGATGAAGTCGGCACCGCAGTCGGCCAGGAAGCGGAAGCCCTCAGCGTCGACGACGTTGCCGGCACCGACCTTGACGTCCTCGCCGTAGTTGGCGCGGATCCACTCGATGGTGCGCTTCTGCCATTCGCTGAAGCCCTCGGAAGAGTCGATGCACAGGACATCGGCACCAGCCTCGATGAGCAGCGGCACGCGCTCGGCATAATCGCGGGTATTGATACCGGCGCCGACCATGTAGCGCTTGTCGTTATCGAGCAGCTCGTTGGGGTTGGTCTTGTGGCTGTCGTAGTCCTTGCGGAAGACGATGCCCATGAGGTGATCGTTGTCGTCAACGATGGGCAGGGCGTTGAGCTTGTTATCCCAGATGACGTCGTTGGCAACCTTGAGGCTGATGTTCTTGTCGCCCACGATGAGCTGCTCGCGCGGGGTCATGAACTCGGAGACCTTCTTCTGGTGGTCATCGCGGCTGGGGCGATAGTCACGGCTGGTGACGATGCCCAGGAGCTTACCCTTGGGAGTGCCGTCGTCGGTGACCGGCATGGTGGAGTGACCGGTCTTCTCCTTGAGCTCGATAACCTGCTCCATGGTCATGTCGGGGGTCAGCGTGGAATCGGACTGAACAAAGCCGGCCTTGTGGTCCTTGACGGCCTTGACCATAGCGGCCTCGGACTCGGGGGTCTGGGAACCGTAAATGAAGGACAGGCCACCCTCGGTAGCGAGCGCGACACCCATGTCGACGCCCGAGACGGACTGCATGATGGCGGAAACCATGGGGATGTTCAGGGTGATTGCCGGCTTCTCACCGCGCTTGAAGCGGGTTAGCGGCGTCTTAAGAGAGACGTTGTTGGGGATGCACTGCGAGGACGAGTAACCAGGGACCAGCAGATACTCCGAAAACGTGTGGGACTCACCGGGAAAGAACGTAGCCATGTTTCTCCTTTTTCCATGCGACCGGTCGGCTGCAGGCCTCGTAGGACCCAGCCCAACCTTGGGCGCCCAATACTGGGGAAGTATCTTAACGCACTTTGACTGCTACAATGCATGATTTAAGAAGAGCACACGAGGGTTTGACGCAGGCTTTGCGTTTGCCCAGCAAACACTTTAGCGGGGAGACGTGGAGCGTATGAAGTACAAGACGACGGCAAAGTTGGTCATTCAAGCGTGCGGCAAAGACCTGCCGGGCGTGTTTGGTCATGGCTGCGTCTTGCTGCTGCAGGGTATTGCCCGGGAACACTCGCTCAACCGCGCCGCCAAAAGCATGGGCATGGCGTATTCCAAGGCCTGGCGCATCGTAAACGAGGCCGAAGGTCAGCTGGGATGCAAACTCATCGAGCGCGACGGCGCCCGCGGGTCCACGCTCACGCCCGCAGGAGAGCGAGCCATAGCGGTGTACGAGGAGCTGCAGGCCGACATCAACAACGTCATCGCCTCAAAAGCCGACGACCTCATCGCCAGCATCAAAGAGTAGCTAACTTGCGAAGGGCGTTGTCTAGGGTGGACGCTACAACCAGGGGATCGTCGATACCGGCGAAGAGGCGGATGGCGCTCCCCCGCTTACCGCGTGGGGCCGAAAGGCGCGTTGTTGAGCCGCCGGCGGGCGACGTGCGGAACTCCCCCGGCAATGTGTCGAACAGCTCGCCCGCGCTACGATCGATAAGGTCAAACTCAACTGCCGGACCAAAGCCGTGCTCGAGGATTCCCGTTGCAACCGAATGGTCGGGATGCGAGCTCAACCCGGGATAGCACACGTCGCGCACCATCTCGTTGGTGGCCAGATACTCGGCCAGCGCACGGGCGCGGTCGAAGTGTGCCTGCATGCGAGCGTTAAGCGAGGAGAGCCCACGCTCCAGCACGTCGGCCTCCTCGGCAGACAAATCGAGCGCCGACGCCCCACAGCCAGCAAACAACGTATGCGCGCACTCGGAAGCGGCATCCACGCGATGGCGCTTGAGCTGCGAGCGTGCCACCGGAGCGGCAACGAGCTTGCGCGGAGCCTTACCGGCGCACACGCGGTCGAGCGCCTCGAGCGACAGGACGGCACCCAAACGCAGCGGATCGCACCCAAAGACGCTTGCCACGGTGTTATCCACCACAAGCAGCGCACGGGCCTCACGCGCCGCCCGACCCAGCGCACGCAGATCGGACACGCGCAGACCAAACCCGCCGATGGAGTTGACGAACCACCACAGGTGCGGACCCTCGGCATCAAACGAAGCATCCAAGCCCTCGGACGCGGCGGTAAACGCCGCAACCGACGGCTCCCCCACGAGCACAACGTCGCAGGCATCAAAGCCGCGCGCAAACGCATCGGCAAAGTCGTCCGCAAAGGCCACTAGGCGGTCACCAGGACGCACAATCCCCAACAGAGACAGCGCCGCCGGCACATGCGAGGCCGCAACAAGACGCGCCTCACGCGCACCAGCCCTTATAGCCCAGGCCTCTTCTAGCTGTTGCACGTCCACGCGGCACCATCCCTTAATTAAAACCGAACCAAATAAGCTTTCCAGGTTGAGGATAGCTAGCGAGCGGGCAGCTGCCGTAGCGAGGTGCCGCGAAAGAGGAGCGACGCGTACTTTATGTACGCGAGCGACGGTTTGAGCGGCAGATCGCCCGGCAGATGTCCGCGCAGCGTCAAGCGGTCCGGCGTTCGTTAGAACGCCGGAACAAAATCACCCGTGATATTCGCCGTTGTATTGGATGAGTGTGAAGTCCTCTACGCCGTCGAGCGCACGGATCGCGTCCGCATAGGGCATGTCAACGCCGTCCGAGAACACCTCGACGGCCATCTCCACCTTGTCGCCGCGCATGGTCTTGGACTTAACCGTGAACTTGGTGCGGCCAAAGGCGCGCACGATATCGTCGCCCGTGGTCTGGCCCGTATAGTGGATCACCATCATGTACACGCGCGCCTTGTCCTGGTGGCTCGCAAAGCCGGCAATCATCACCACGATCACCACCGCCGTGAGTCCCACGAGCGCATACATACCGGCTCCCGCCGTAATGCCCGTGGTAATGGACCAAAACAGATACAGCAGGTCGAGCGGGTCCTTGACCGCCGTACGGTAACGGACGATAGACAGAGCACCGACCATACCAA
>DBFCNY010000049.1:0-8387 GCA_048298285.1 Collinsella sp. | reverse complement strand
ATAATAGTGAGCGGCAGCGAGATGACCGTGAGGAACGGCTTGACGAGCGAGTCGACGATGTTGAGAAACAGTCCCACGAAGGCAAAGCAGACCCAGGCGTCGGCCATGCCGAAGGGCTGAATGCCGGGGACGAGAAACGTTGCGATCGCGATGGCGATTGAGGTCAAAAGCCAGTTGAGCAAAAAGCGCATGGTGGGAATCCTTTCTTGCGCAGGGTGCGTTGGTGTCGCATGAAGCGGTTTGCTGCGGCGGCTCGGACGGCCGAGCGGGTGTGCCGCCCTGTTCGGCCGCCCATTGTCTCAGATATTCGTGGAGCTTGCGTGCGCATTCGGTTTCAAAACGGCGTTCGTCCTAGAAAATGTGCCGCTGGCAGAGAGTCTTGTCGCTTTAGTTTGGTGGTGTGCTAAACTGCTACGGGCAAAAGCCGCAGGCGTTGCCCTATTGCATAGAACGGGCGAACGATGCCCGATGTCAGTATCAACTTCGATGCCTTTTGGCGGGTTTGGCGGTGATCGATGAATATCGAGAACATGTTTGACAAGCCTGATGTCAAGCAGCTGGTCCACGCATTTAGCCTTTTGGACGACGAGAAAGATATCCAAGCGTTTTTGACCGATATCTGCACGCCGCGCGAGATTTGCGATCTATCGCAGCGTTTGCAGGTCGCGCGTTACCTGGACGAGGGCGAGCCCTATGTCGAGGTTCAGGCGCGTACCGGCGCGTCGTCCACCACGGTGAGCCGTGTGTCCAAGGCGCTCAACGGCGAGTACGGTGGCTACCGCAAGATCCTCATTAAGCTGGAGGATGGCGAGTAGGCCGCGCCAAAAACGAATTGTGCAAAACCGCTCCTCCGGGGGCGGTTTTTTGATCCCTTGGGGACGGAGGAAAACGGATCACCGGGTTAGACGGACCCCCTCGATGATCCGTTTTCCTCCGTCCCCAAGGGATCAAATCTGTTGGCGTGGGGCAAATCTGTCCGCTTGGGCGGGTAGGATGGATGCAATGATTATTGCGAACAGTTTGAGCGGAGGACCATGCCTGTTCGAATCTATACCACCAATGCCGGCACGGATTTGAGCGATGCCGAGTCGGCGTTGCTTGCCGACCTTATTGCCCGCCACGGGCGTGCCGTGTTGCTGGCACCTACGTTTGCCGAGCTCGACCTGTGCCGTCATGATGCGGCGGAAGCCGGCGTTTCGCTGGGTATCGACTACAAGACGCCTACATCGTGGCTTCGCTCGCTTTGGGAGCTTTTGGGCGACGGGCGCGCTTTCGTCGACAACCTGCAGCGCCAGATGCTGTTCTCGGACATGGTCACGCGTCTCGACGATGCCGATTTGCAGCCGCTTTCGCGCAGCCAGGGCACGGTGCGCATGCTCGCTCGCATGGCCCGCGATGTGCTGCCGGGTGTGGCGGGGACGACGGCCGAGCGATGCGGTGGCAACAATTGCCAGCCTGAGCCAAAAAGCGATGCCGAGGCTCGCGTGTTCGAACTTTTGCGTGCCTACGCGAGCGGTTTGGACCGTCGAGATATGGTCGAGCCCTGTGAGGCGGCCGACATTATGGCCGGTGTCCTGGCCGATAGCTTGCCGGCGTGCACCCGCGCCGTATGCGTGCGCGGTATCACTTCGTTTACGTACGCACTGCTCGAGCTACTGTCTGCCGTGGCGAACAATGGGGGAGAGGTCGTCGTGCTGCTCGCCCGCGAGCAGGCGGCGATGCGCGAGGAGCTTGCCGCGGCATTTGATGCCCGCGGTGTGCTGTTTGAGGTCGCGCCGCTGGGGGAGGACGCCGTCGCGTCTGATGCCGCTTGCGGGACCGCCGCTCAGCCTGCCTTTATTGAGGTTGCTGGCCCCCATGCCCGTGCTCATGTCTATGCGGACGCCATCGATAAGTTGGTGAAAGCGCACAAGGAGTCCAAGGCCGATAAAGCTACGGCAACGCCCGCCGACCCCGTGCGCGTGCTCGTTGTTTCTGCCCGGGCATCCCAGCTGTTCGGTGAGCTCGCCTCTCGTCTGGCGGCTCGTCATATCGCTGCCGAGACGGTTGAGTTCACGGCGTTTTCCCAATCCATTGCGGGCAGGCAGTTTGCGGCGCTTGCCGGCCTGATCGAGCGCATGAAGGCCGCCGATGAGGGCATGGCGTCAAAGACCGAGTGGTGGCCCGCGCCGGAGCTTACCGACTGGATCTACAGTCCGCTTTCGGGCGCTGATGCCGTCAATGCCCGTACCTTCGATAAGAATATGCGTCTTTCGCGCAGCAAGACTACCGTGGGCGTTAAGAGCCTGCTGCAGAGCGTTCAGAGCCAGGTTAGGGGCGCGCGCAAGGCGGCGAGCGACGATAACTGGTTTAAGAACGTACCGTGTGTGGTCTCGGACGTGTTCCAGGCGCTGTGGCGTGACAAGCCCGTGACGGCGCTTAAGGCCATGCTTGCCGTTGCCGAGGCGTTGCCCGATCGCTCGCTGGGCGGCTTGGATGGCCAGGCCCGTCGCCAGGCGGAGGTAGCCCTGCTGCGCCACGCCATCGACATCCTTATGAATGGCGCCCGCGCGCTCGACGTGTCGCAGGTCGCGACCGTGCCCGTGCTCGATGGCGTTCGCACCAGGGTGGACAAGCGTAGCACCGTCTACGATTACGAGACCCACGAGGTTGACCGTGCGCCACGTGCCCAGGTCCGTTTTGCTTCGCTTGCCGACGCGGCGGCTCTGCGCCCCGGCAGCTACGATGCCGTGCTGTTTGCCGATGTCGATCTGGACAGCTATCCACTCTCGCACGAGGAGGGACCGCTGGCTACGCTGACGGCGAGCCTTGGTCGCGAGGGCGTGACGCTTGAGCCCGCGGCCCTGCTGCGTGTGCGCTTTGGTCACGCGATGCAAGCGTCGCGTGGTCCGGTTGCGCTTGCGCGCGTGACGCACGATCGCCAGGCGCGCGAGTGTTACCCGGCTGCCGTGTGGACCGAGCTGCGGGCGCATGCCGAGGCCGCTGACGCTGCTAAGGCCGCAGACGCCGACAAGGCAGCTGACGACGCTAAGGTCGCTGACACTGACAAGGCCGCTGGCGCCGACAAGGCGAAGTGCGTGGGTGAGGGCGATATCGTAAGGGACTTCGATCCCGCGGCAGGCGAAGGTCTCAAGCGCGAGCGCGTGACCTGTGAAGCCCCTCAGCATCTGAGTGCCGAGGCCGTGCCGTATTTGGTCCTGCGCCGTCGCGATGGCGAGGGCGAGGACGCGCCGCTCGTGCCGCGCCTGACGTCCGCCTCGCAGATCGAGGCCTATTCTACCTGCCCGCTGTGCTGGTTCGTGTCGTATCGCGTCAAACCTCAGTCCATCGATGCGGGCTTTGGCAACATGGAGAAGGGCAACTTTGTCCATGACGTGCTGGAGCACTTACATGCCCGTCTGCCCCAAGAGGGCATGGAGCGCGTGACGCCCGAGAACCTGCCGCGTGCACAGGAGCTGCTACACGAGGCCTTTGCCGAGACCTTGGCCGAGCATGCGGGCAAGCGCGGTACCGAGGGCCCGCTGGTGCCGCTCTCTCCAGTGGAGGAGCGTCAGGTGGCCGAGATTCTGCCGCAGCTGGAAGGCGTGCTTGCCTACGAGTCCGAGGCGCTCACCCCCTTCGCTCCGCGCTATCTGGAGTTTGCGTTCAACGAGCTCCAGGTCGAGTATGCCGGTTGGCCGCTCGGCGGGCGCATCGACCGCGTGGATGTGGACGCCGAGAACCGCGCCGTGGTAATCGACTACAAGCATCGTTCGGGTGTCGAGGAGTTTAAGCTCGCCGACCCCACGGTGTTCGACGAGAAGACGGGCGCGGTGCCCGCCGACGACCCGCGCTGGCTGCCGCCGCATACCCAGACGCTCATCTACGCCCAGGCTATGCGCCGGGCGCTGGATCTGAATACCCGTGCGGCGCTTTACTTTTCCACCAAGGGCGGCAAGCCCGCGCTGCGCGGTGCCGCGAGCACCGAGCTGTTGGAGCAGGAGCGCGGCGACGGTCGCATCCCGGGCCTCAAGAAGGGCTTTCCGGGCGAGGGCGGCAACATGGACTTCGATGCGCTGCTCGACCGCGTGGAGGCCGGCATCGCCGAGCGCCTGTGCGAGCTCGAGGCAGGCAACATTACCGCCGTCGACCCAACGTCGGCTCAAGCCGCGCATGCGCGCTGCTCGTATAACCACGAAGGAACGTTTGTAAGGAGGGACGTGTAGACCATGGATCTTTCGACTTTGATGCCGCAACAGCTGCAAGTCGTCAAAACGCTCGACCGCCCGCTGTTTGTCTCGGCAGGTGCCGGCTCGGGCAAGACCTTTACCCTTACGCGCCGCATCGTCTACGCGCTCTCGCCCGAATCCGGTCCGTTTGTCGAGTATCTGGACCAGGTGCTCGCCATTACCTTTACCAAAGACGCCGCGGCCGAGATTCGCGACCGCGTGCGCCGCGCGCTTATCGAAGAGGGGATGGACGAGGAGGCCCTGACCGTCGACGACGCTTGGATCTCGACCATCCACGGCATGTGCTCGCGTATCCTGCGCGCGCACGCGCTGGAGTTGGGCATCGATCCCGAGTTCACGGTGCTCACCGATACCGATGAGCTTATGGACCAGGCTGTCGAGCATGTGCTGGGCCGCGCGACGGCGCCCGATGCCGCGCCCGAGTTCGCCGCTTCGCTTAAGGCCCTCTACGCTTGGTATCCCATGGCGGGCGAGGGCGGGACGTTTGGCGCCGGTACCACCATCAAAGGCCTGGTGCGCGACCTGCTGGAGCTATCGAGCCAGCTTCCGGGCGGCATGGACGATGTGTGCGTGGCGCGCGGCCAGGCCGACACCTCGGCGCTTGCCGATGCCTATCGTTCGGCGTTGGGTGCGAGCAAGGCTGCGACCGAGAAAGCGCAGGCGGCACTCGACGCCATCGACGCGTTTGAGGCGAGCGGCAAAACCATGGAGGATGCGGCGCGACTCATGATGTCGTGCAGCATGCCGCGCGCGAGCAAGGCGTTTCCTAAGGAGCAGGTGGAGCTACTCAAGGCCGAGGCAGCCGATGCGTTTATCAATATCGTGCTTGCCTGCGGCGGCCCGGCGCTCGATGCGCTGGTGGGGCTTGCCCGTGCCGTAGAGGCGGAGTACCGTGCGCTCAAGGCCGACCAGTCCGCGCTCGACAATAACGACTTGTTGCGCATGGCATACGAGGCGCTGCGCGATTATCCCGCCATCCGAGCCGCCTACGAGGGCCGCTTTAAGATGGTCATGATCGATGAGTTCCAGGATACCGACCAGATGCAGGTCGATTTGATCCGTTACCTGACGGGCGCGGGGGAGCGCGCGCTGTGCACCGTAGGCGATGCGCAGCAGTCGATCTACCGCTTCCGAGGCGCCGAGGTTGAGGTGTTCCGTCGCCAGGAGCGCAAGGTGGGCTCCTCTGCTGCGCCCGAGACGGCTGTCACATCCGATGCCCCCACCGGCGAGCTCGTCAAGCTCGTGCGCAACTTCCGCAGTCACGACGAGGTACTGCGTTACGTGGCACGCGTCTTCGACGGCGATGACGGCGGCCTGATGCAGGGCTTTTTGGATCTTGAGGCGAGCGACGGCCGCAAGGACACGCTGGTGGCAGATGCCTCGCGTCGCCAGGCCCTCTTTGTTGCCGGCGGCAGCACGCAGGAGCGCACACAGGCCAAGGCCCGTGCAATCGCGGAGCGATTCCGCGCGCTTGCCGATGCCGGCCAGCCCCAGGGCGGCATGGTGCTGCTGCTGGGCCGCATGACCAACGCAGACGTCTACGCACAGGCCTTCCGCGACCAGGGGCTCGACTGCGTCATCGCGGGCGGCTCGGTCTTTGCCCAAGCCGCCGAGGTGCAGACGGTGCGCGCCCTGGTTTGTGCGCTGGCCAATCCGGCCGATACGGCGCAGGGTCTTATGCCACTGCTGGCCTCGCCGATGTTTGCGCTGGGCGCTCAGGAGTTCTTGGCGCTGGCGACCAAGCTCGACGAGCAGACGGGGGAGACCTCGCGCAGGAATATCGACGTGGGCATCATGAGCGATTCCGATGTGCCGGGCCTGCAAGACCTGCCGCTCGTGACGCGCGCCCGCGAGGTACTGCGGTATGCGCTTCGTCGCGTGGGCCGCGATTCGTTCGCAGCCATCGCGCGCGACGCGGTCAACGCCTCCGGCTGGTTTGTGCGTTTGGCACAGCGTGGTCCCGAGGGCAAGGCCATTGCCGCCAACGTGCTCAAGGCGCTCGACGCTGTGGCCGAGGCGGAGGCCGAGTTCGGCAACTCGCCGCGTTCCATCGCGCTTGCCTTCGATCGCTTCCTAGCGGGCAAGGAAGCCCCGGGTGCCCTCAACGAGGAGGGCGACGGCGCGGTGCGCATCATGACGGTGCACGCCTCCAAGGGTCTGGAATATCCGGTCGTGGCGGTCGCCGAGTGCTTTGGCGTGCGTAAGTCCTCGGGTGCGGCACAGATGGGTCGCGTCGAGGGCGGAGCGCAAGTCGTGGCACTGCCGGCACGCTTCGACGGCGTTAAACTCGTGGACGGCACGTTCGTAAAGGGCGACGACGTCAAAAAGCAGTTTGAGCATGCGTTTAAGGGCAAGGGCACGTCGCTGTGGCTGCCGCCGGAGCTCATGGAGGACGTCTGCGCGACGGGTTCTCCCGCCGAGGCATTTGCTCGCCTGCGCAACGACGACCTGCAGCTTTCGCTCGAGGAGCGGGCTCGTTTGCTCTATGTCGCCATGACGCGTGCGCGAGAGTTGGTGATTTTGGCGATGGATGCCGGCGTGAGCCGCGGCAAGGTGGCGGCGCCGACCTTCGACGTCGAGACCGATCTGACCTATGACGTGCTGCGCCGTATTCTGCCGACCGACGCTCTGGACATGCCGCAGCTCGATGCCGACCGCCTGGTGTTCGACAACTCCCGGCCGGGCGACTACGAGCTCATTTCGCTCGCGAACTTTACCTTTGGCGAGCAGGCGTTTGAGGCCAACGCTTCGCTGGATGCCGAGGGCAGGCTCGTTCGCGGCGATGCGGAGCCGGAGGGCGCCGGTGCAGATGCCCGCGCCGCCGTTCCCGGTCCTGCCGACCCTGAGCCCGATGCGTTTGAGCTCGTGTATCCCCAGGCGGTGGGCGTGCGAATGGGCATCTGCCCGTATCCGGCGCGCGATTCGTACAGCTACTCGTCAATTGCAGCGGCGCTGCATGCCGAGTCCGAGGACCGTGCTGCCGAGACGCACGTGCCCATGGACGAGGCCGGCGATGATGCGGAGTCGGATGGTTCCGAGATGACGGATGCAGACGTGGCCGCCGTTGAGCCTACCGGCAACCCCATGGCGCTGGGCTCGGCGTTCCATGCCGCCTGCCAGTGGCTGATCGAGATGGGTGCCGATGCGCTGCCCGCCGCGCGTGCCGATGCACTGGCGCGTCTGTGGTGCCTGACGCCGGAGCAGCGCGAACGCTTCGACGTTGCTCTGGACCGCTGGCTCAAGTCGGCCGTTCGTGCCGACCTGCTCGCGTGGCCGTGCGTTCGCGCCGAGGTGCCGTTCTTTTCGCTGGGCTGCGAGGACGAGGACATCGCTCGCTACGGTGCATATGCCGAGGGCGCCATCGACGCTTTGGCGACGAACCCGGCCGATCCGTCACGCGCGCTGGTCATCGACTACAAGACGGGCGGCACACCGGACGAGACGCCGGAACAGTTGCAGGAGAAGCACGTCCTGCAGGCGCGCGTCTACGCTGATGTTCTACACAAGGCGGGCTTTGAGGCCGTGACCGTCAAGTTCGTCCGCGTGGAACAACCGGATCCAACCATCTTCGTCGAACCCGCCGAACCTCAAGTAGTCACCTACAACCTTTAGCCCTCAGATAACTTGCGGTGGAATACGGACTGTTTTGGCCAAAAAAGCCGCCAAACAGTCCGCATTTCACCGCAACGCATGGGAGAGCCTGGGGCGGTACAATGGCTCGAACGGTTCAAACGAATAAGGAGCCATCATGCAGCTCACCAAAACGCTTAAGGTGACGCCGGAGGAGCTTTTTGACGCTCTGGCGGGGTCCATCATGCAGGATATCGAGAACGCCACGGGCAAGCGTCCCAGCCGCAACAAGCTCAACGGCTATAAGTACGAGAAGCGCGCCCAGTCCGCAAAAGGCGAGGCCAAGGGCACGGCGATCAAGGTTAAGATTAAGCACTTTGACTACCCGTGTCTCTATGAGGTCCGTTTTCAGTATGCGGCGGGCATCAATACCATGCGCTATGAGGCTGCACCTGCTGGCGATGGTGCCTGCGAGCTCACCTATACCGAGGATTTTCAGGGTGTGGGTGGCAACACGTCTGGCACGCGCGGCAAGCTCGGCCTCTTCTTCTATGAGCGCAAGCTCAAGAGCCACGCCACACAGAAGAT
>DBFCNY010000048.1:0-22886 GCA_048298285.1 Collinsella sp. | reverse complement strand
ATCTCGGCCCCTCCCGCCCCGGCCGGCCAGGTCAACTACACCGTGCACTGCGGCAGGTCCTGCAGGGCGATGACGTCCATGCCCATGTCGTTGGCGCTGCCGTGACCCTGCTGGTCCTCGCGCACGGCCTCGATGGCGCTCACGTACGTGTTGGCCGCAGACATCGCCGTCACGCAGGTCACGCCGCGGCGCACGGCCTCGGTGCGCAGCAGGTAGCCGTCGCCACGAGAACCCGGGCCGTACGGCGTGTTGATGATCACCGCAATCTTGCCATCGGCGATGAGGTCGCCGATGTTGGGGCACTCGCCGTCGTGCGGGCCGCTGATCTTCTCCACGACTTCGCACGTCACGTTGCCGCCGCGCAGGACGCGCGCCGTACCCTCGGTGGAGCAGATATCAAAGCCCAGGTAGCGAAGGATACGCGCGACCGAAAGGATATGACGCTTGTCGCGGTCGCACACGCTGATGAACACCTTGCCGGCGCTCGGGTCGGGCAGCTTGTAGTCAATCGCCAGCTGCGTCTTAGCGTATGCCTCGGGATAGCTCTTGGCGATACCCATGACCTCGCCCGTCGACTTCATCTCGGGCCCCAGGATAACGTCGGCGCCCGGGAAACGACCCCAGGGCATAACGGCTTCCTTCATGCAGAACCAGTCCAGCTGACGCTCGTCGCTCGGCAGGCCCAAGCTCGAGATGGAATCGCCCGCCATGATACGTGCGGCACACTTGGCGAGCGGCACGCCGGTGGCCTTGGAGATAAACGGCACAGTGCGGCTGGCACGCGGGTTGGCCTCGATCACGTAGACGGTCTCGCCCTTGATGGCGTACTGCACGTTGACCAGGCCGCGTACGCCCAGCGCCATCGCGATGCGGCGCGTGGTCTCGCGAAGCTTTGCCTGCAGGCTCTCGCTAAAGCTGAACGGCGGGATGCAGGTCGCGGAGTCGCCAGAGTGGATACCGGCCTCCTCGATATGCTCCAGAATGCCGCCAATGTAGACCTCTTCGCCATCGCACAGGGCGTCGACATCGGACTCGATCGCACCCTCCAGGAAGCGGTCCAGATACACCGGGTAGTCGGGGCTAATGCGCGCGGCCTCGGCCATGTAATCGCGCAGGTGCTCGGCATCGTAGGCGATCATCATGCCGCGGCCGCCCAGCACGTAGCTCGGACGTACCAGCAGCGGGTAGCCAATGTGTGCGGCAACGGCCTCGGCCTCCTCAAACGAGGTGGCCTGACCCGCCGGCGGGTACATGATGCCCAGCTTGTCGAGCAGGGCGGCAAAGCGCTCGCGGTCCTCGGCAAAGTCGATGGCATCGGGCTTGGTGCCCATGATGTTGACGCCACTCTCCTCGAGCATGCGCGCCAGCTTAAGCGGGGTCTGGCCGCCAAGCGTCACCACGACGCCGTCGGGGCGCTCAACATCGATAACGTCCATGACGTCCTCGTAGGTGAGCGGCTCAAAGTAAAGGCGGTCGGACGTGTCGTAGTCGGTCGAAACGGTCTCGGGGTTGCAGTTGACCATGATGGTCTCAAAGCCGCGGGCCGCCAGCGCGTAGCTCGCGTGCACGCAGCAGTAATCGAACTCGATACCCTGGCCAATGCGGTTGGGGCCGGCGCCCAGGATCATCGCCTTGGGCTTGTCCGCCGGCGTGGTCTCGTCGGGAGCCACGCACTTCTTGGCATCCGGGCTCGTGCGGTAGATGTTCTCGTACGTCTTGTAATGGTACTCCGTGGCACTCGAGAACTCCGCAGCGCAGGTATCGACCGTCTTCATGCTGGGAACCACGCCCAGACCCTTGCGATAGGCGCGCACAAAGCGCTCGTCCGAGCCGGTCAGCGCGGCGATCTCGGCGTCGCTCGTACCGTACTGCTTGAGCAGGCGCATCGCGTCGGCGTCGATATCCTCCACACGCAGGCCGCGGATGCTCTCCTGGACCTGCACCATATCGTTGATACGGTTGAGGTACCACGGATCGATACCGCAGATGGCATGGATGCGAACGATGTCCCAGCCACGGCGCAGGGCCTCGACCACAAAGAAGATGCGATGCTCGGTCGGGGTTGCCACGGCCTGAGCAAGCTCGTCGTCGCTCAGTTTATCGGCACCTTCCTTGCCACCGGCGCAAATGCCCTGGTGGCCATCCTCCAGCGAGCGCATAGCCTTGCCAAAGGCCTCCTCAAAGGTGCGGCCGATCGCCATAATCTCGCCCACGGCCTTCATGCGCGTGGTGAGTGTGGGGTCGGTACCCTTGAACTTCTCGAAGGCAAAGCGCGGCACCTTGACCACACAGTAGTCGATTGTGGGCTCAAAGCAGGCGGGCGTAGCCTTGGTGATGTCGTTGACGATCTCGTCGAGCGTGTAGCCCACGGCCAGGCGCGCGGCGGCCTTGGCGATGGGGAAACCCGTTGCCTTGGAGGCCAGTGCGGACGAGCGGCTCACGCGCGGGTTCATCTCGATGACGATCAGGCGGCCGGTGTTGGGGTTCACGGCAAACTGCACGTTGGAGCCACCGGTCTCGACGCCAATCTTCTCCAGAATGGCGAGCGATGCGACACGCATGCGCTGATACTCCAGGTCGGAGAGGGTCTGCGCCGGCGCCACGGTGATGGAGTCGCCGGTGTGCACGCCCATGGGGTCGAGGTTCTCGATGGAGCACACGATGATGCCGTTGCCGGCGTGGTCACGCATGACCTCCATCTCATACTCTTTCCAACCCTCAATGGACTCCTCGACCAGTACCTCGTGGGCAGGCGAGAGCTCCAGGCCCTGGCTCACGATGGAGACGAGCTCCTCGTGAGTATGCGCGATGCCACCACCGGCGCCGCCGAGGGTAAAGCTCGGACGCAGCACGCAGGGATATCCCACGCGCTCGGCGATGGCCTCGGCGTCGGCCACGCTGTAGGCATAGCCCGAGCGCGCGACCTCCAGGCCGATCTCGGCCATGGCCTCGTTAAAGAGCTTGCGGTCCTCGCCGCGCTCGATGGCGGCAAGGTCACAGCCGATCATCTCGACGCCGTACTTGTCGAGCGTACCGTCTTTCGCCAGCTCGACGGCGGCGTTCAGACCGGTCTGGCCGCCCAGCGTGGGCAGCAGCGCGTCCGGGCGCTCTTTCTTGATTACGCGCTCGATAAACTCGGCAGTGATGGGCTCGACATAGGTGCGGTCGGCAAGACCCGGATCGGTCATGATGGTCGCCGGGTTGGAGTTGACCAGGATGACCTCAAAGCCATCCTCCTTGAGCACCTTGCAGGCCTGGGCACCGGAGTAGTCGAACTCACAGGCCTGGCCAATGACAATGGGGCCCGAGCCAATGACGAGGATGCGCTTGATGTCAGTACGTTTAGGCATATTAGTTCTCCTCGGTCTCAGCGGTCTCGGACTCAGCAAAGTTCCAGCCGGCAAGGCGGTCCTTCGCGGTGTCGATGTCCAGGTAGTTCTCCTCGCCGTCCATGAGTCGCGTAAAGGCGGTAAAGAGATAGTGGGCATCGGTGGGGCCAGGCGAGGCCTCGGGGTGGTACTGGACCGAGAAGCACGGTGCGTCGAGCAGCTGGATGCCCTCGGCGGTGCCGTCGTTGAGGTTCACATGTGTCAGGCGAATGCGACCAAAGCGCTCGTTCATCACGACCGGCGCGATTCCGCGGCGCACCCAGACGCGCAGATCTCCATCGGCCGCATGCTCGGTCTCACCGCCGGAAAGCTCGGGGACAAGCTTGCCCAAGCTGGGGAACAGCAGGCCAAAGCCATGGTTTTGCGCGGTGATCTCCACACGGCGGCTTACCAGGTTCATAACCGGCTGGTTGCCACCGCGGTGACCGAACTTAAGCTTTTCCATCTGGGCGCCGCAGGCCAGGCTGATCATCTGGTGACCAAGACAAATACCAAAGACCGGCACCTTGCCGATCAGCTGCTGCACCTGCTCGTAGGTCTCCACCACGGCGTCGGGGTCGCCGGGGCCATTGGACAAAAAGACGCCGTCGGGATTCATGTCGAGCACCTCACTCGCGGGCGTGTCCCACGGCACGACGGTAAGGTCGCAGCCGGCGCGGACCAGCCCCTCCAGAATGCCGCGCTTCACACCGCAGTCGTAGGCGACCACCTTGTGACGGGCAGGAGCGGCAGCCGCAAGTGCAAAGTCATGCGTGGCAGGAAGGTCGACGGCGGTAAAGGCGTGGGGCTCAGGGCAGCTCACGGTCTTGACCAGGTTCTCGCCTACCAGCGCGGGCGCTGCGGCCAGACGCTCGGCAAGCTCGTCGACATCGAAGATCTCGGTCGAGATAATGCCCATCTTGGAGCCGTTGTCGCGCAGGTGGCGCACCAGGGCGCGGGTGTCGACG
The DNA here is from genome assembly GCA_048298285.1 of Collinsella sp. Taxonomy (GTDB): domain Bacteria; phylum Actinomycetota; class Coriobacteriia; order Coriobacteriales; family Coriobacteriaceae; genus Collinsella. The sequence goes on along the minus strand of DBFCNY010000048.1, from coordinate 18,550 downwards.
CCCTCGATAGCGACGATGCCGTGTGCACGCAGGTACTCCGGCACGCTGACGGCCGAGCGCCAGTTAGAAGGCGTGGCGCACATGTCGCGAACGATCATGCCGCGCATAGCCGGAGCGCTCGCAGGGCGCACGGCGTCGCCGGGGAAGGCCGACTGGACGTCGGTCTCGTCGATACCGTAGTTGCCGATCTGCGGATAGGTCATGGTTACGATTTGGCCGGCATAACTCGGGTCGGTCATGACCTCAAAGTAGCCCTCGAGCGAGGTGTTGAAGCAGACTTCGCCGGTCGCGGTGCCCTCGGCGCCACATGCACGTCCATAAAAAATGGTCCCATCCTCAAGATACAGGATGCAGGGACCACAGGTGCCCTTGCTGGTTTTGGCCAGCATACGCTGGCAAAGCTCGCTGGGCGCGAAGGTGCGGGCGGCAGCGCCCGCGGTATGGTTGTTCGCCATAATTCTCCTTCCCGGTCTCACAGGACCGGCTTAAAGGTGTGTAGTTAGGCCTCGCGGTATTGTAACCGCAAGCATGCCTCATGGCGTTAATTTCATCGAAATGTTTACGAAATGATAATTATGACTTTCTATGCATAATGATTTTTTAATCCCCGTCCCAGAAAAATCATCCCGCGGGGCTTGTGGCTCACGCGGGATGATGGCCGCTTACTTTTTCTTGTCCTGCTCCAGCAGTTCGGACGGTGTGCGATCGGGCTTGCCGCCGCGGAAAATCTCGCGGCCATGTAGACGATGCTCCAGATCGCGCTCGGCTTTTTCCTCGTCAATCTTGGTCTGGCTCACCACCGGGTCCTCAATCAACGACGACACCGAGTTCACCTGCTTCTGAATGCGCTCGGCGATGGTGTCATCCATACTCACGATGCGCATCTTCCAGTCGATACTCGTGGCGTTGGATGAGCTCTTGGTCCACACGAACGTCAAAATGGCGCTCTGGTGGCCGCGCGCGGGGAACATGCCAAAGAAGGAATCGTGCTGAATGTTGCTATCCTCGTCGATATAGGCGTGAACGTTATACACCACGCGGTCGATCTTATCGTTGAGCAACGCGTTGGTCGCAAGCGCCGCGGCCTGAATCTGCCCGTTGGACAGCAGCTCGAGCTCGTTGGCAGACGATGTGTCCAACACCGTCACCTCGACCGTGCCCGTGCGTTCATCGGCTTCATCGACGGTAAAGTCGAGCGGGAACTGCGTAAAGCCATTGCCCCATTCGAGTCCACCCTTGAGCGCGGTCGAGACGGTATCGACCGAAACGCTCTCGGAGAGGTTCGCGGTGTTCAGGCGTCGCATCACACCGTAGCCAATCTGCATGCCCACGATCAGCACCAAGATGCCGATAACCACGGCCATCGCGGTCTTCGTAATGGTATGGCTCACCTGCGAGCCCGAAGGATCGTCCTCGGACAGCGGGTCGATATGTTTTGCCTGGCTCGCGCGGTCCTCGCTGCGCAGCTGCGCTAGCGCCGCTTTGTCACCGCGCTTGACCGCAGTCTCCTTCTCACGCATGCGCTCGGTACGCTTTTTGGCGAGCGTGGGATCCAAGACGCCGGATGCATCGATTTCGGAGAATAACTCCGTCACTTCTTCCGGAGTCAAAGGGTTCTTGTCAGCCATAAACTTCCTGTCATATCAATCAGTCGAGCTCGTGCGCACGCGCACCTTCGAACTGCATTCGATAGTAACGGGCATAGGTGCCGCCACGGGCGAGAAGCTCCTCGTGCGTGCCACGCTCCACAACGCGACCATGCTCAACGGTCGCAATCTCATCGGCGTGCTTAATGGTCGAGAGACGATGGGCGATGATAATCGTGGTGCGGCCGCGTGCCAGCTCTTCGAGTGACTCCTGCACCGCCTCCTCGCTCTCGTTATCCAAAGCACTCGTCGCCTCGTCCAAAATCAGGATCTTGGGGTTCTTGAGAAACACGCGCGCGATGGCAACGCGCTGCTTCTGTCCGCCCGAAAGACGGCTGCCGCGCTCGCCCACCACGGTGTCGTAGCCCTGCGGAAGCGACTCGATAAAGGCATCGATGTTGGCGCGACGGGCGGCCTCGGCGATCTCTTCTGCCGTAGCGCCCGGCTTGCCGTAGGCGATGTTCTCGCCAATCGTACCGTCAAACAGATAGACATCCTGCTGCACCAGGCCGATGGCGCGACGCAGGCTCTGCTGCGTCACATCGCGCACGTCCTGACCGTCGATGCTAATGGATCCGGCAGCCACGTCATAAAAGCGCGGCAGCAGCGAACAGGTCGTGGACTTGCCACCGCCCGAAGGGCCAACCAAAGCGATGGTCTGCCCGGGCTTGATGGACAGGTCCATATGGTCGATAACGGGACGCTCATCGGCATCGCCCTCGCCCAGCTCAACATCCTCGTAGTTAAAGCACACGTCGTGATACTCCACGACGCCGGCAGTCACCTGCAGATCCGTAGCGCCCGGCTTGTCCTGGATATCCGGCGCGGTCGAGAGCACCTCGTCCATACGCTTAAAGCCGGCGATGGCCTTCTGATACGTTTCGGCCGAATTGACGAGCGTCTCGAGCGGCGTGCAGAACAGCGAAATATAGAGTGCAAAGGTCGCCATATCGACCGCCTGCAGCTGTCCCTGGGCGACCAGCCAGCCGCCCAGCAGCACCACGATCACATAGAGCACACCCGAGAGCAGGCCATACGTCGCGGTATAGACGCCCATGGCGTGATACATGTTCTCCTTGGACGAAAGATAGCGATTGTTGGAGGCGCGGAACTTGAAACGTTCGGTCTCCTCATTGGCAAAGCTCTTGACCACGCGCATGCCCGCCAGCGAATCCTGCAGCTGCGCATTGATGCCGCTGATCTTCTTGCGGTTGTCGCTAAAGACCTCGCGCATGCGCATGTTCTGCCAAAACATGATGACCGCAAACGCCGCCGTCACCACGGCCATGGCGAGCGCCAGCACCGGGGCGATGGTAAAGAGGATCACAAACGAGCCGATAATCTCGATACCGCAGATGATGATCCACTCGGGTACGTGATGCGCCGCCTCGCAGATATCGAACAGGTCGTTGACCACGCGGCTCATCATGTCGCCCGAGCTGTTGCGGTCGAAGTACGCAAAGCTAAAGCGCTCGTACTGGTCAAACAGGTCATCGCGCATTTTGGACTCCATGCGCGCGCCCATCACGTGGCCCCAATAGCTCACAAAGTATCGGCAGGCGCAGCGGATGACATACATCAGCACCAAGCCCACCGCGATCATGCCGAGCGCCTGCATAATGGCAGCCTGACCCTGAGTAAATAGCCCACCGGTCAAATTGCGCAGGATAATGGGGAACGCCAGGTCAATGGCGGCAAGCACCAGAGCACAAACAGTATCAGCAACAAAAAGCCCCATCTGGGGCTTGTAATACGAAAGAAACCTCTTCAGCATGTGATCCTCAAAGAAATATCAGCAACGTAAGGCCCTGGGACAAAGCAATCAGTAGTACTTGTCCCAGGGCTATCCCCACTCGTTAAAGCTCCGCGCCCCCAAGGCGGTGCGCGATGCTGTCGCAGGCCAAGGCGCCCACGACGGTCTTGGCGTCTTCGATCTTGTCGTCGAGCACGGCGTCGATCAGCTCGTGCAGCGGCACCAGGTCCACGTTGACAAACTCGTCATCATCGGGGTTGGGCGCATCAAACTCGAGCTTGGTAGCCAAGTAAATGTGGATGATCTCATCGCAAAAACCGCAGGACGTGACAATCGACGTCAAAAAGCGAATACGACCGGCCCTAAAGCCCGTCTCCTCATGCAGTTCGCGCTTGGCGCAATCGAGCGGGTCCTCGCCCGGATCGAGCTTGCCGGCAGGAATCTCGACCGTCACGCGGTCGATGGCGGTGCGGTACTGACGCACCAGTACGATCTTGCCGCTCTCGGTCAGTGCCACAACGGCCGCCGCACCCGGATGGCGAACGATATCGCGGGCGCTGCGGTGACCGTTGGGCAGTTCAACCTCAAGACGGTGGACGTCGAGGATCTTGCCCTTCCAGGCGCACTCCTCAGAAAGAATCTTCTCGTGCAGCTCGACATCGTGCGGGTCGTCGTCGCCCAGCACCAGCGCCGGCTCGTCAGCGACCTTGCCACCAGGCTCGCCCTCGGCGTGCCCATACATGCGGCTGTCCTCTTCGACGATCTGCGCGTCCACGAGCTCTTCGTTCTTCTCGTCCATCCGTCTCATCCCTCTCGGACTTTAGGCATCCCAGGCGTCGCGGCCACGCAGCGCGCGCAGGCCGATGTCATGACGCAGGGTCTTGCCCTCAAAATCAATCTTCTCGCAGGCCTCGTAGGCAAGGTTGCGAGCGTTCTCGAACGTGTCGCCCAGCGCGGTCACGGCAAGCACACGACCGCCGTTGGTCACGAGCTGACCGTCCACCACGGCGGTGCCGGCATGGTAAACGGTCACGTTCTCCATGGCCTCGGCGTCGGCGATGCCGGTGATGACTTTGCCCTTCTCGTAGCTGCCGGGGTAGCCCGCGCTCGTCAGGACAACAGCCACGGCCCACTCGTCACGCCAATCGAGCTCAATCTGATCAAGCTCGCAGTTGGCGCAGGCGAGCATAACCTCGACCAGGTCGTTCTTAAGGCGCGGGAGCACGACCTGCGTCTCGGGATCACCAAAGCGGGCGTTGAACTCCAGCACCTTGGGGCCGGCGGGGGTGAGCATAAAGCCGCCATACAGGCAGCCGCGGTAGTCGATGCCCTCGGCAGCAAGCTCGGCAATGGTCTGCTCCATGACCTTCACCATCGTGGCGTGCTCCTCATCGGTCACGATGGGCACCGGGCTGTAGACACCCATGCCGCCGGTGTTGGGACCCTTGTCGCCCTCGAGCGCGCGCTTGTGGTCCTGCGAGGTGGCCATAGGGCGCACGGTCTTGCCGTCGGTAAAGGCCAGCAGCGAGCACTCGGGACCAACGAGCATCTCCTCGATAACCACGGTGTTGCCGGCATCGCCAAAGGTGCCGCCAAAGCACTCGCGCACGGCCTCTTCGGCCTGCTCAAGTTCGGTCGCCACGATAACGCCCTTGCCCGCGGCAAGGCCGTCGGCCTTGACGACCAGCGGGGCGCCCTGCTCGCGCACGTAGGCGAGAGCCGAAGCCTCGTCGGTAAACGAACCATAGGCTGCCGTCGGAATGCCCGCACGCTCCATGAGCTGCTTGGAGAACAGCTTGGAGCCCTCCATCTGGGCGCCCTCGGCACCCGGGCCAAAGCAGGGAATACCCGCCGCGCGCACGGCGTCGGCCACGCCCGCCACGAGCGGAGCCTCGGGGCCAATTACCACGAGTCCGCATCCGTGGCTCTGCGCAAACGCCGCCACGGCCGCAGGATCGCAGTCGTCGAGAACAACGTTCTCGCCGCAGCTCGCGGTGCCGCCGTTACCCGGCGCGATGTAGAGCTTGCCGGCGCGCGGTGATGCCGCGAGCTTAGCTGCCAAAGCATGCTCACGGCCGCCGCTGCCCAACAACAGGATGTCGATGGTTTGAGTGTCCGCCTTCAAGGGTGCCTCCTCTATGGATGAACGGCCCGCTCCGCGCGAGCCCTTTGCAAGCAAATATACCCCTCGGCCGCCCGTCCGGGCTGCAAAGGGGTATATCGCAATAACCAAATAGTCCCGATTACTTCCAGAATCGGTTGATAATCTGCTCGCGACCAGCGCCAACGCCAATGAACGTCACGCGGGTGTGTGCCAGATCCTCGATAAACGCCACGTAGTCCTGAGCCTCCTGCGGCAGCTCCTCAAAGCTGCGGCAGCCGGTGATATCGCACTTCCAGCCAGGAAGCTCCTCGTAGATGGGCTTGGCATGCTCAAAGCGCACCTGGTGCTCGGGCACGCTCGTGTAACGCTCGCCATCGACGTCATAGGCAACGCACACCTTAATGGTGTCGAAGGCCGAAAGCACGTCGAGCTTGGTCATGGCGATGTCGGTGAGGCCGTTGACGCGCGAGGCATAGTTGGCGATAGGGCCGTCAAACCAGCCGCAACGACGACGGCGACCAGTGGTCACGCCGTACTCATAGCCCTCCTCGGTCAGCGTGTGGCCAGCCTCGGACTCATAGGAAAGCTCGGTGGGCATGGGGCCCGAACCGACGCGGGTGATATAGGCCTTCATGACGCCCAGCACGCGGTTGACGTTCTTCATACCGACGCCGGAGCCGGTGATGGCGCCGCCGGCGGTGCAGTTGGAAGACGTCACGTACGGATAGGTGCCGTGGTCGATGTCGAGTAGCGTCGCCTGGGCGCCCTCAAACAGCAGGTCCTTGCCCTCATCGATCATGTTGTTGAGCAGCAGGCTCGTCTCGGTGATGTAGGGGCGCAGGCGCTCGGCCATGGGCAGATACTCGTCGCAAATCTGGTCCACGGTGTAGGTGGGCAGGTTGTAGATGAGCTCGAGCTCGGGGTTCACGCGGGCGAGAGCGGTCTCCAGCTTGTCGCGGAACAGCGCCTCGTCCAGCATGTCCTGCATGCGCAGACCAATGCGGGCCATCTTGTCCTGATAGCACGGACCGATGCCGCGCTTGGTGGTACCGATGTTCTTCTTGCCGAGCTTCTGCTCAAAGGCGCCATCCAGATCGATGTGGTACGGCATGATGATGTGCGCGTTGCCACTGATCTTGAGGTTCTTGGTGGTGATGCCGTCGGCCTCGAACATGTCAATCTCCTCAAGGACAACCTTGGGGTTGACGACGCAGCCGTTACCGATCACCGACACATGGTCGGAATACATGATGCCGGAGGGCACCTGGTGCAGGCCGTACTTCTTGCCGTTGACGACGATGGTGTGGCCGGCGTTATTACCGCCCGAATAGCGCACGACGGCATCGAAGTCGCCGGCGACCAGGTCGCAAATCTTACCCTTGCCCTCATCGCCCCACTGGGCACCGACCAAAACGGTTGACGGCATGTTTACTCCTTACATTCATGGACTGTCTACGCGCCACGCTGGCACGCAGAAGCACAAAACATTCCCAGTATACCCGTGCAACGGGCGCCTGTCCTACTCCTCGGTATGCGCCCCATCAAGCTCATAGAACTTGGTGGATGCCGGCAGGAACATCAGGTCGACGTCGCCGATCGGGCCCGAACGGTTCTTGGCCACGACGATACGTGTAACGCCCTCGTCGGGTCGATCGTCGCGCGAGGCCTCGGCCTCATCGGCGGAGCGGTCCAAGAACATAACGATGTCGGCGTCCTGCTCGATGGAGCCCGATTCACGCAGGTCGGACAGCTGCGGGCGCTTGCCGGTACGGGATTCGACCTGACGCGAGAGCTGCGACAGTGCAATGAGCGGGATCTTGAGCTCCTTGGCCATGATCTTTAAACCACGCGACATCTCGGAGACCTCGACGGTGCGGCTCTCGGAGCGACGCCCCGGCGGAGGACTCACCAGCTGCAGGTAGTCCAGGATGATGATAGCTTTCTCCTTGTTGTGGAGCATGCGGCGGCTCTTGGCGCGGATCTCGGTCACCGTGGTGCCGGGCGTATCGTCAATCAGAATATCGAGCTTGGACAAGGTCTGCGTGGCCTCGTTAATATTGGCCCACTGCTCGGGGCTAATGCGGCCCATGCGGAAGTCACTGATCGAGATCATGGCGTAGGCGCAAATCAGGCGCTGGGCAATTTCCTTGCCCGACATCTCCAGCGAGAAGAAGCCAACGGTATAACCGGCAGCGGCAGCGTTGAGCGCCAGATTCAGGGCGAACGACGTCTTACCCACGGCAGGACGGGCGCCGATGATGATGAGCTGGCCCTCGCGAAAACCCATGAGCATGCGATCGAGCGACGGGAAGCCCGTGGGCACGCCCGCCGCCTGGCCACCGGCCTGGCACACTTCCTCGGCCTCGTTATAGGCCTCGACCATAAACTCGGTCAGCGTCTTGTAGCTCGACTTGACCTCGCGTGCCGTGACCTTGAGCAGCTTGCTCTCGGCTAGCTCCACGACCTCTTTGGTGTCGGTGGGGGCGTTATAGGCCAGCGCGTTGATCTCGTTGGTGGCGCCGATCAGCTCACGCAGCATCGAATCGCGGCGAACGATGGCGGCATGGTGCTGCCAGTTGACGAGCGACAGGGTCTGACCCATCAACTCCAAAATGTACGCTTCGCCGCCCACGGCATCGAGCTTGTTGATGCTTCGCAGGTAATCGATCAGCGAGATGGAGTCGATGGGAATGCGGCTGTTGTACATATCGACCATCGCGGTATAGATGGTCTTATGAATGGGCCGGTAGAAGTCATCGGGCTGCAGCTCGACCTGGGCCTCTTCGACCACCTCGGGCGATAGCAGCATAGCGGCCAGTACATTGGCCTCTGCATCTTGGTTTTGGGGAAGACCCAACTTTGAGCCGCGGTCCTCAACCGTCAGCCCGGTCTCCCTATCGTCATATGCCATGAGCATCCTCATTCATATCGCTTGCGAGCATCCATAGTATCAGCCACGGTCCCAAAACGCGCCGCGCGCCGCCAATCATCACCGAACCAAACGGATGAACGGTCCTGTATATAGGACTTCGACGCAACGTTCACCATGACACTCACTCAGCGCAAAAAACAAAAGGGCGCCCTGGTTTCCCAGAGCGCCCTTCTTAGAACAAGATTGTTGCGCTGCAGCAAATGCTACTCGGCAGCAGCCTCAGTCTCGACCTCGGCGGTCTCGGCCTCGGCGACCTCAGCGGCCTCCTCGACCTCAGCCTCGGCAGCGAGCTCCTCGGCGGTAACGCCGACGAGAACGACAACCTCGGCCTTGATCTCGCGGTACAGCGAGATGGCAACGGTGTGGGCACCGGCAACCTTGATGGGCTTACCGAGCTCGACGCGCTTACGGTCGATGTCCATACCGAGCTGAGCCTTGATGGCATCAGCGATCATAGCGGCGGTAACGGAGCCAAAGAGGATGCCCTCGTCGCCGACCTTGACGTCAACGGTGACCGTCTTGCCCTCGAAGGCAGCCTTGGTCTCGTTGGCGGTAGCCAGACGGACGGCCTCGCGCTTGGCGATGTTGTTGCGACGCTCGTCAAGCTGCTTGAGGTTGCCCTTGGTGGCGGCAACAGCGAGCTTCTTGGGGAACAGGAAGTTCTCAGCGTAACCCTGAGCAACCTCTACGACGTCACCCTCGCCGCCCTTGCCCTTGATCTCATCGAGAAGAATAACCTTCATGATGCGTCTCCCTTCTTAGCCGCGGTCGCGGTTGCCACGAGAGGAAACCACGGGGACGGTGTACGGCAGGAGAGCCATCTCGCGGGCGCGCTTGATGGCGTTGGCGATGTCATGCTGATGCTGCGTGCAAGCGCCAGTGACGCGACGGGGCTTGATCTTGCCACGGTCGGTCATGTACTTACGGAGAAGCTGAGTGTCCTTATAGTCGATGAACTCAGTGTTCTCCTTGCAGAACTGGCAGTACTTACGACGCGGCTGACGTGCAGAAAAATCATTAGCCATGTCAAAATACCTTTCATTTGGCAACTTCGGCGAACCGAAGCCGCCTCTCACTCAAAAATAGGTGAACAACCCTTAGAACGGGATGTCCTCATCGTAGACGTCGACCGCGGGCGGCGTAGCCACCGGCGCGGCAGGACGTGCTGCGGGCGCGGGAGCTGCGGGGGCGTAACCGCCCTGATCGTAGCCACCCTGGCCACCACGGGAGCTCATAAACTCGATCTCATCGACGATGACCTCAAGCTTGCTCCGGCGCTGGCCGTCGCGCTCCCAAGAGCTGTAGCGCAGCTTGCCCTCGATCGCGACCTTGTTTCCCTTTGCCAGGAAACGGCTCACGGCCTCGGCGCGGGTGCCGAACATGGTGCAGTCGACAAAGTTGGGATAGTCCTCCCACTCGCCAGTCTGCGCGTTGCGGCGACGATCGTTCACGGCAACGCCAAAGGACAGAACCTGGGTTCCGCCGGCGGTGGCGCGCAGCTCGGGATCGCGGGTGAGGTTACCGGTGATGTTCACTCGATTGATGCTCATAACTCACTACTTCCTCTTGGGGCACAAGCCCAGTCCAAAACGACAGTCTTACTCCTGGTCGTCGCGACGGACGATCATGTGGCGGACCACAGCGTCGGTGATGCGCAGGACGCGATCAAGCTCGGCGATCTGGGTAGGATCTGCGTGGAAGTTGATGAGGGTGTAGTCACCATCGGTGAGGTCGTTGATCTCGTAGGCGAGCTTGCGCTTGCCCCACTCGTCAACGGAGTCGACCTTGCCAGCGCCCTCAGCGATCGTGGTATCGATACGCTTCATAACAGCGAGACGAGTCTCGGGGTCGAGCGACGGGTCAACAAAGAACAGCAGTTCATAAGCCTTCATATTGTCACCTCCTCTGGGCAAATGTGGCTTCAGGTCGTGAAGGTGCGCCTGAAGCAGGAAAAGACTTGGTAATAATATCTTTCAACCTCCTAGGCTGCAAGAATATGCAGCTACGACCTCATGACCTCCACATATGCCCATACTCGCACGACGTTTCATGCGCATTCCAACCAAATGCTGACCAAAAGCTTGACGGATCTGTGGACAAGATACGGTGCCGTGAGGACAAGCTGAGCCAAGTCGCAGGTCAACGGGCGCATGGTTGTGGTCGCAAAATGCATACCAGTGGCCCACAGCACCACCCAAAGATTTTTAAATTCATTGCCAAGTCGCTTATGAATACCCTTTTTTGAACAATTGAGTTGATCAACCACGCTGGTCGGAAGCCGTTTTTTGGCACCTCAAGCCCCACTGCAGCGCCAAGCACGGCCAAGCGTTTTAAAAAATGCCAACTTTTCTGTTTGCACTTTGCGATTCCTCGTGTATACTGACTTTCGCATTTAACGGAGAGTTGTCCGAGTGGCCGAAGGAGCACGATTGGAAATCGTGTAGGCGTCAAAAGCGTCTCCAGGGTTCAAATCCCTGACTCTCCGCCAGTTAATTCCAAAGCAGGCCTTCGAGCCTGCTTTGTTTTTACCCCACGCGGAGGGGTGGCAGAGTGGTTGAATGCGGCGGTCTCGAAAACCGTTTGGCCTGTATAAGGTCACGAGGGTTCGAATCCCTCCTCCTCCGCCATTAGATGGCATAAGCCCCAGCAATGGGGCTTTTTTCTTTTTGGGCACATTTCAATAACGCGCAGGAGGAGGGATTCGAACCCGCCAGGGCGCGGAGCGTAAAGAAAACGCGCCAGCGGCGCGTTTTTAGCGCAGCGCGGTCGGCGTAAGCCGACCGGATAAATTTTGAGCAAAGCTCAAAATTTGGACATCCCTCCTCTTCAACCCACGCCCCCATCACGTTCAATCCCAACCCAACATCCCAAACATGTACATCACCCTCCAAAGATGTCAAAAAATGTCGTTTTTGGAGTGTGATGTACATGTTTGCGTATGACGCGCACCGAGCATGAGTCGATTTGCTCGCATCCGGTATATTTCCCCACCTCAACGGACATAAGAGTTTGGTGTCAGCTCGAAGCGAGAGGTCCCCAATGGATACTCCTGTTCTCATTTCGCATAAAACGGCGTGGCTCATCCATCATGCACTGCGGAATCTGGTTCAAGCCGTCGCACAACGCGACTACCAGATAGGTGTGCGGGGCCTCTCTACCCAGCAACGCATCGCGCGCATTCGGCAGGCACTTACCGACTGCGGCATTCCGTCCACCATGCTCAAGACTATCGACATCTCCGTAGTATTTGCTTTCGAGCGAATTCGCGCCAACGGTGTCACTTGCCACGTTCTCGGCCAAAACCTACCCTACGACCATATTGTCGAGCTTACACCCGGCATCTTTATCACCGACGAAGCCTTCACCTTCGTGCTCGCTGCCGAGTGGATGGACAGGATCGAATACCTCGAATACGGCTACGAAGTTTGCGGCGACTATCGCATGGGGCTCAATCCCGGCGACCCTTATACCGAGCAACCAGCCACCATCTCCAAGGACGAAATTGTCGAGCTGCTCGATCAGCACCCCGGCAAACCCGGCGCCACACGCGCGCGGCTCGCACTCAGGCATATCTACGACCATTCGGCCTCGCCTATGGAGACCGCTTCTGCAATTGCTCTTTCGCTCCCAACGAGCGAAGGCGGCGTCGGCATCCGAGGTATCGAGCTGAACAAGCCACTCGAAATCCCCCAACGCCTTTGGCATTGCACCAAAGCCCGAACGCTCAAAATCGACGCTCTTGTTACTTATCAGCGCAGGGAACTCGGCATCGAATATAAGGGCGGCTTTCACGATGAGACCGAGCGCAAGGGAGCAGATGCGGAACGAGAGGCCGTGCTCGCCCAAATGGGATATCGAATCGTTACGCTCACCTCGGCACAGTTCGCGAATCAGCTTGCCTTTCACCGCGCCATGAACAGCATTCGCGAAGCACTCGGTATGCCCCGCTGCACGGATGCCGAGTACCAGCGAAAGCAGAACGAACTGCGCAAGGCACTTATCCGCAACTGGAAGAGCGCGCAGGGCGAAGACGCACCTTCCTAGTAGCGTCATCCCAGCACGCCCCAACCAAAACATGTACATCACCCTCCAAAACCGACATTTTTTGACATCTTTGAAGGCTGACGTACACGTTTGGTACCTACGCCCCCACCCAGTCCCAACCGTTTACCGAGCAATAGGGTCGCCACGCCCGCCAACCATGTACTATGTACGGGCATTGTCTAAACCCACAATCCAAAGGACCCCATCTTGCCCGTCGTCGCCGCTATGACCATTACCTCGCATGCATCGGATGCCATGGTCGCTATTCCGTTTTGGCTCGAGATGTTCGCTGTTGTCGCTGCATCGATCTCGGGTGTGCTGGTTGCGCGCGAGCACAAGCTCGACCTGGTGGGCGCGGTCGCGCTCGCGGTGGTCTGCGGTCTGGGCGGCGGTCTTTTGCGCGACATGACGCTGCAGGTGGGCAACGTCTACATCCTCAACCAGCCGATGGCGCTGCCGCTTTCCATTGCCACGGCAGCCATCATCTATATTTTCCCGGCAATCGTCGACAAACCCGAAAAACTCATTCCCCTGCTCGACATCATCTCGGTCGGCATCTACGCCGCCACTGGAGCAGACAAGGCGCTAGTCTACGGCTTTGCGCCGGCGGTGTGCATCATGATGGGCTTTTTCACCGCGGTGGGCGGCGGCATGTTGCGCGACGGCTTTATGGGCGTGGTTCCGGGCATTTTCCAACGTACTAACTTTTATGCCATCGCCGCCATCGCCGGATCGACAAGCTATGTGTGTCTCGTTATGAGCGGCATCATGAGCAATGTCGCCGCGCTGGTCGTATGCGTTGTCGTGACCATGGGTCTGCGCTGGCTCTCGCTGCGCTTTGACATCAAAAGCCCCACCGAAGAAGATATCGCGCGCTTCTTGCACCGTAAAAAGTAGACAGCACGGCACGACCCTTCGAAATGCAACCGAGAGGTTCTTTTAGAGCGCTCGCACGTTGGGTACCCTGTTAGATATATGCCGAACACCTAACAAAAGGATCAACCATGGCTTTCAATCAAACCGCGACGGCGCCGTCACACAAGATGCGTCGCTGCCTGCTTATGGCATTCGCGCTCATCGCGCTCGCGCTCACCGCTCTTCCCACGGCGTCGTTCGCCGGCACGGACACCGCAGGCAATGTCCTTGCGACCGACAATGACGCCAATCCGTCTGGCGTCGAGGGTGACCTGTACTGGGCCGGACAGGCCCTCAACTTGGATGATGCGTCCATCGGCCGCGACATAATTGCAGCAGGCGAGAGCCTCTCCATCCGCGACTGCACGGTGGGCGGCGCCGTCCGCTTGGCGGCACGCACTATCGATATCGCCAAGACCACGGTTGATGGCAGCGTCACGGTCGTCGGTCAGCACGTTGTGCTCAACACCGACAGCTCTGCCAACTGTTTTTACGCGATAGGCGAGACGGTTGCCCTGCGCGGCTCTACCAAGTCGGCAGCGCTTGCGGGCGATACGGTGACCATCGATGGCACCGTCGAGGGCGATGTCAAGGTTTGGGCCGATAAGCTCATCCTGGGCAAGAACGCCCACATCACCGGCACCGTGAACGCGCACGTCTCCGAGGACCCCGAACGCGCCGCGGGAGCCGAGGTCGGCGCGCTCAAGATCGACCGCACCGAGAACGAGGATACTTCCACCGTTAACGATGTCATCGGCGGCATCGTCGCCGCGGCACTCTCGACCTGCTTTGTCGCTCTGCTGCTCGAGCTCGTCTTTCCGCGTGCGACCGCCAGTGCCGCCGGCATGCTCCACCAGCGCCCCACGCCACTGTGGGTGAGCGGTCTTCTGGGTACGATTGCTGTCGTCCCCACCGTCCTGCTGCTGATTATCTCTATCGCTGGCCTGTCGCTTGCCGGAGCCCTCATGTGCGGCGTTATCGGTATCGCGCTCGTCTCTGCGGCCTTCGCGGGTTGTGCCATCGCGCGTATGGTCGGACACAGCCAGAACCGCTACGTCATGGCAGCCGTCGGCGGCATAATCGCGGGCGTGCTCACGGCAATCCCTCTCGTAGGCAACTTCATCAGCGGCGTAGCCTTCGTCTTCACGCTCGGCTACATCATCCAGATCATCTGGCGCAACGCCCACCTCAAACCGCAGCAGCCGGCCAACACGCCAGGACTCCCCACCGCTTAAGCTGGCCAAACCACCACAAAGGGGCCAGTCGCCTTTGTGGTGGTGCAAACCAACCTGACCCCATTGCACCAAAAAGGGCGCCGACCATTGCGGTCGACGCCCTTTCTTATTGGCGGTTATAAGCCCCAGCGCTTATTTGTTGACCTGGCCGGCGCGGACGGCAGCCTTCTTGCGGTCGGTGGCGTTGAGCAGACGCTTGCGCAGGCGAATGTTCTTGGGAGTGATCTCGACCAGCTCGTCGTCGGCGATGTACTCCAGCGCCTCCTCCAGAGAGAAGGTGCGGGGCGGCACCAGCTGCACGGAGATATCGGAGGTCGAAGAGCGCTGGTTGCCCAGGTTCTTGGTACGGGCGATGTTGACAACCATGTCGCCGGCCTTGCTGCGCTCGCCCACGATCATGCCCTCGTAGCACTCGGTGCCCGGCTCAACAAACAGCTGACCGCGCTCCTGCAGCGTACCCAGAGCATAGGCAACGGCCTTCTCGGTGGTCATGGAGATCATGGCGCCGTTCTGACGGTTGCCGATCTCGCCGGCGTAGGGACCGTACTCCAGGAAGGTGTGGTAGAACACGCCCTCGCCGTGGGTGACGTTCATGATGCGATTCTTAAGACCCATGATGCCGCGCGTCGGGATCTTGAACTCAAGGTGGGTCACGATACCCGAGGTGTCCATGCTCGTCATGATGCCGCCGGAGGTGCCGAAGACCTCAACGACCTTGCCCGAGTACTCGTCCGGGCACTCGACAACGGCCTGCTCGACGGGCTCCATCTTGTTGCCGTTCTCGTCCTTCTTAAACAGAACGCGGGGACGGCCGACCTGGAATTCAAAGCCCTCGCGGCGCATGGACTCCATCAGGACGGACAGGTGCAGAATGCCGCGACCCGAGACCTCGACGCCGCTCTTGTCCTCGAGCTCCTCGATCTTCATGGTCACGTTGTTCTCGGCCTCGTTGAACAGGCGCTCCTTGAGCTGACGGGCACCCACGATGTCGCCGTCGCGGCCAACGAGCGGGGAGGTCGAAGCCTCAAAGACGATGGACAGGGTCGGCGGGTCGATCTCGATGGGCTCGAGCTCGACGGGGTTCTCGGGATCGGTGTAGACGTCGCCGATGTCGGTGCGATCGATACCCACGACGGCGGCGATGTCGCCAGCGCCGACTTCCTGGCACTCGGTGCGGCCCAGGTAGTCGAAGGTAAAGAGCTGCTTGACGGTAGCGGTGGCGCTGGAGCCGTCGTTCTTCACAACCAGGATCTGATCGCCCTGGTGGATGGTGCCGGAGTACACACGGCCGATGCCGATACGACCGACGAAGTTGGAGTGGTCGATGGTCACGCACTGCATGGCCAGCGGGGCGTTCTCGTCAACCTCGGGAGCGGGCATGTCGTCGATGATCATGTCGAGCAGCGGGTACATGTCCATGTTGCCGTCCTCGGGATCGAGGCGGGCAAAGCCGTTCATGGCGCTGGCGTAGACGACGTGCTCCATGGCAAACTCAAGCTGGTCGTCGGTGGCGCCCAGGTCGGCCATGAGGTCCAGGCAGTCGTTGTAGGCCTTCTCGGGGTTGGCGCCCGGACGGTCGATCTTGTTGATGACGATCATGATCTTAAGGCCGGTGTCGATAGCGTGACGCAGCACGAAGCGGGTCTGGGGCATGGGGCCCTCAAAGGCGTCGACCAGCAGCAGGGCGCCGTCGGCCATACGCAGCACGCGCTCGACCTCGCCGCCAAAGTCGGCGTGGCCCGGGGTGTCGATGACGTTGATCTTGACGTCCTTGTACTCGATAGAGATGTTCTTGGCGAGAATCGTAATGCCGCGCTCGCGCTCCTGGTCGTTGGAATCCAGGACGCGGTCCTCGACCTGCTGGTTGGCACGGAAGGCGTCCGTGGCACGCAGGAGCTTGTCGACCATCGTCGTCTTGCCGTGGTCGACGTGAGCGATGATGGCGATGTTCCTCAGATTGTCTACGCGCATGTAGTTCCCCTATCTTCTATCTATATACAACCGGCACGCGTATGCGACCCACCCAGCAATGCAACGCTCGGCGGGAATATTGAGCCTTTTACCGAAAACTCGTTTATTTTAGCGATTTTAGATGAGAGGGGTTTCCTCACCTGCAGGTTCAGGGTCGCTCCACATAAAACCATCGCCGGCGCCCATGCCCTCATACAGCACATATGCCGAAAAACCGCTCTCGAGCGTGGTTTCGAAGAAGCTCACGAGCAGAGCATCGTGATAGCCGCCGTCAATCTCGACGCAGCCGGTGTAGCCGATGGCATAGCGAGCGATACGGCCCAGGCCCTCGTCCTTAAGACCCATCTTGTGCTCGGAGATAAAGTTGGTGGCCGCCTCGAGGCACGCCTCTTCGCCATCCTCGTCGAGCGCCGCCAGATAACGGTTGGAAGCGGCGTCCTCAATTGCCACGACCACGCCAGGGTTTTCACCGGCGGCAAGGTCGTCCAAGAACGCGCCGATCAGATCGCACACCATGGCGTCGAGCTCGGCGGAGACGTTGCCGGCGTCCTGCATATCCTGTGCCATCTTTAGACCTTCCCATCGAGTCTGGCGTCGTTACAGTTCTTGTGCCTCAGCAGCGATCTTAGCGGCAGCGTCGCGGGCGCGCATCATATCCATCGCGCGCTTGTCGAGTACCTTGATCTGACTGGTCAGCATGACCGCATCGACCACGCCCCAGATCATAAGGCCCGTAGAGATCGAAAACCCAAGCGCACCAACTGTACCACGAAGGCGCGAACAGATTGCCGCGACAAGGGCAGAGACGACAACCATCTTGATAAACGAGCCGCGGCGTTCGCGAAGCGTGCGGGCCTGCGTCACATAGGCAATGCGAGCCGCCTCAGAAGCCTCCGAGCGCATCTGGGCCTCGCGCGCAATGGCCGCCGCCTCAGCCGACATACCGCCGGCCATCAGCGAACGCTCCGCAGCCTGGACGCCCCGCATTTAGAAGTCATCGGGGGAGAGCGTATGGACGAACTCGTCGAACTTCTCGAACTCTTGCTCGTCGTCGACTTCCTCGGCATGGGCAGAAACGGTGCCCAGGCGATTCATGATGTCGTCTTCAACGAACATGGGGGCATTACTGCGTACGGCGAGGGCGATGGCGTCGCTCGGACGCGCATCGATCTTATGCTCGTTGCCATCGGCCAACACGACAACCGTCGCGTAAAACACGGGCGGCTCGGCGCGAACGATTTCGATGCGTTCGAGCTTGGCACCCAGGGCACCAACAGTATCGAGCAACAGGTCATGGGTAATCGGGCGCTCGGCGCGACCGCTATCGATGCCGCGGCTAATGGCAGCAGCTTCAAACGAACCAGTCTGAATGGAAAGGGAACGCAGCGGCGCGGGCGAGTCCGATTTGCTGCAGCGCTCGCGAAGCACGATAAGCGATGGCACGGGACCGGCGGCCATGACGATGGTCTCTATGTCGACACGAACCATGGAACACCTCCGGTACGTAGCGGTTAACACGCGGCAGCTCCACCGCATTGAATAGCTATACTACCCAATCTTTCGCACAGCACACAAAACCAAAATGAGATTTATCGCAGACAAGAAAAAAGCCCCGAGGCAACGCCTCAGGGCTCTTCACAGTTTTGATGGTGGACCTGACAAGATTCGAACTTGTGACCTCCCGGTTATCAGCCGGACGCTCTAACCAACTGAGCTACAGGTCCATCATGGTGGAGGTTAGGGGGATCGAACCCCTGACCTCAGGCTTGCAAAGCCCGCGCTCTCCCAGCTGAGCTAAACCCCCACGGAGACAGTAATAAACACCCCAGCGGCGACTCGGCTCTCGCTGGGGTGTTTATTGCGAAAGAAAGTGGTGGACCTGACAAGATTCGAACTTGTGACCTCCCGGTTATCAGCCGGACGCTCTAACCAACTGAGCTACAGGTCCAT
>DBFCNY010000047.1:0-7169 GCA_048298285.1 Collinsella sp. | reverse complement strand
TCGTATGTATCGAGGTATTCCTGCTTGAGCGTCTGCGAGGACGACTTGATCTTTTCCACGAGCGTGCCGGCTTCGATGAAGTAGAACGAGTTGGTAAGGTCTGCCAGGTCGTCGAGTAGATGGCTTGAAATGAGCACGCTGCGTCCCCGCGCCACTTCGCTGCGCATCGCGTCGCAGGAGGTTTTCCGTTTTCCCGGATCGAGGCCGTTCAGCGGTTCATCGAGGATGAGGTACGGGCAACCGGTCGCTATCGCCATGGCAAGCTTTACCTGCTGCTTCATTCCTGTCGAGAGTTTACGGGTCGGCTTGTCGAGATATGGGGAGATTCCGAGGGAGCTGCAGAGCGAGTCGATGTCGGTGGCCGATTTCCACGCCTCCCTAACGAAAGCAAGGTGCTCGATGGCCGATAGCGTGGGGTAAAGATCCGTGTCGCCTGAAGAGCTCAGGTAGACGAGTTCTGCAAATTCGGCTGATTGACGTTGGCTGATTCCGTCTGCCACCAGGCTTCCCGAGTGGATACGGGTGGGAAATTGGCCCGACAGCGCTTCAAGAAAGGTGGTTTTCCCCGAGCCGTTGGGAGCAATGAGGCCCGCCGCCGTTCCCGGGCTCAAGAAAAGCCATCCGATTGAAAGTATCGTCGTGCTTCCGTATCCCACGCTCACGTCCAGAAGCTCGAGCCCATGGTGCTTTTTCGCGGGTCCAGACTGTTTGGGCGAACGTGCCGCAACGGCGCCGACCGCAAAAAAGACCGCGACGTATATCAGGGCCACGGCAAGCATCGATGCACCGCTTGAACCGGAGCCAATGAATTCCGTCGGGAAGCATCCTACGTAGCCCGTGGCCTCGATAGGCGAGAATACGGCCAGCGGCAGGAGATTGAGCGCGGCGTTATGCCCCAGTGCCGAATCGGACAGTAACGGGAATACCGGGGCCGCGACAAGCAGCGCGGAGGCAAGGGGGCCCGCGAGGACGCGCCTCGTTGCGGTCGATAGGACGACGGAACAAACGGATATCAAGGTTCCGCCCGCAAGAAGCGCGATAAGCAGGGTCGTGAAGACGTCTCCCGCAGTCGTGGTGGCAAGCGCGCCGTCATGGAAGAAGGCGATCGGGTACCCAATTTGCCCGAAGCCGTTTAGGGCCAAGGCGTAAATGCCCCCGGGTGCAAGGCCGGCGAGGAGCATCGCGGTCCCCGCGGCGATTATCGAAAACACGATCTGAATAAGGCGCCGGAATTTGGGCACGGGCGCCTTCGCCGCCAGGGTCCCGGGCCTTGTGGCGCCGAGCACGAGTATCGACGAGAGAAGGAAGGGGATGAAGGGAAGGAAAGACGGCGCCGTGGCAATGGCGTAAGGCAGGAAGGAAAGGAATGGCAGGTCGCTTGCGGAGGCCGGGATATCCGTGATGCCGGAGCTGCTCAGGGCACGGCAATATGCGAGCGCTGCGTCATTGGTCTCTCGGTCTCCCACGATGGACCCGGATTGGAAGCCTTCGTCCATGAGCGCGTAGTAGCTCTCGGCAGAATCGAGAAAGGCGGCGTCGGTTTGAGCGGCGAGGGCGGCGTTCGCGTATCTTGCAAGCTCCGCGTCAGCTTGCTGCTCTGGCGATAGGTCTATGCCGCTGGCCTGGGGCGCGCGCGTATTGAATGCGTCGACAAAGCTCTGCATGCCCTGCTTCATAAAGAAGGGCCCGTAGATGGGTGAATTGAACGCAATGGGGATGGAGAAGGCTGCAGCGAGAACGAGCGTAGAGATCCATACGGCCTTGTCTCTTAGGATTAGTTTGAGAAGAAGTCGACAGTACATTTGGAAGCACCTACGTTCCTCAAAGAATTGTTAGATTAAAAGTAACAGACCGGATGAAGATGCGTGCGACGGGGGCGAGGCGAATGGCCGAGCGGTATCGATATGCGGGTTCAACGGTATCACATTGGCCACATAGATTTTTAACTTGCATTTCTACCCGCCCTTTTCGTAGAGTCGCCGATACGTGCTTAGCGCACCCTCGGCGCGTCCGGCAGGCTTTGCGAAATGGGATCCAGGAGACTTCGGCGCAGCATCATCTTGCGGAATGCTTCTAATGAGCTTCCCATCCTTCAAAAACAGAATCTCATCGCACAGCCTATCGACCGAATCCAAGATGTGGGATGACATGATGATGCACGTACCAGAATCGGCCAGCTTCCTGAGAATCTCGGAATGCAAGTCCACCCTGCTGGGGTCGAGCGCGTTCATGGGCTCATCTAATAGAAGGTACCGCGCGCCCGTCGCATACGCAATCGCCAGGGTAAGCTGCTGCTTCATGCCCTGGCTCAGAGTGCGGATCCTCATCTTCGCGAACTCGCCTATCTGCGTTTGTTCCACTATCTCTTCGATATCGCGAGCATGCGGCCACATATCGCAAACCATCTTGAGGTGATCTTCCGCACGCAATCCGGGATACAGCAGCGTCCCCTCACCAGGTGCATAGAAGATCATAGAACGGACCTCTCTCGCACCCGTACCCTGCACCTCATCCAGAACGATGCTCCCGTCCACGCGAGGACCCGGCAAACCTGCCATCGCACGCAGCAACGTCGTCTTTCCATGCCCGTTCGGAGCGACGAGACCGTAGACCGTACCCGGGGCAAACTCAGCGTTCACCGAATCTACGAGCACCTTCTTTCCATAAGAGATCGTCAGCGTTTGAAGGTCAATCATCGAGATCATCCCCTTTCGATCTTTGGAACACTCAGGCGCACCATCAACGGAGATACGGCGCCCAAGACCACCAGCAGAGCGCCCGATGCGCCGACGACCTCTCCAAAAGGCATCGCGTTCGTCCCTCGCCCAAGGAGCCCAATCGTCCCCACCTGGGAAGCGGGATCAAACGAGGCGAATGGAGCCAGCAGCGCGACGCCCATGCCCACGCTTTCAACATGAGCGCTCAACGAACCCAACACCAAGAGAACCGCGCAAACCATTCCGGTGACAACGGGGTTGCGGCTAATCGCTGCTGTCAACGCAGCGACGACGGAAATCACGCCGTATGCCATGACCAGCAACGGAATACTGCTCAACACCGCCTCCCCCACCATGGACGTTGTCGAAGCTCCCGCCCGAATGAGAGCGACGGGATACTCCGATCCACCCGCACCGTTCTTAATCACGGACACAACGACAGCGGGAACCATCGACACCAAAAGCAGCACCAAGCCAAGCAGGAGAGCCAGCGCAACAGCCGTCAGAAAACGCACATGCGCTGTTGCGGGGATCTGGAGAACCAGAAGGGAACGACACTGCAGGTGGGTACACGCGAGCGATGTGACAACCACGGGCAACAGCAAAAATAAGGAGGGAAGCGCTGCCTGGAGATACGAAAGGAGGATTAATGGGGGCATCTTCGTACTTAACTCGTAAACCTTGGGGTCCGGCAAGCTCGCGATCGACTCAAGCAGAAGGGCGCGCGCCTCCGCACGAGAAGGAGTCTCCGGCTCGATTCCGATCGATTGCAGGAGAGTCGCATCTGCCGCGCCCAGCTCACCTCGAGCGCGCTCGTACGTCGCAAGGCTTCGAAACCCCTCCGCAGGCATAGGCGCGTACACGAAACCCGAAAGAGCATCCCGCATGTCGTCCAGGGCCGCTTTGCCCTCGACGTCCATATTCGCAGCGTTCTGCTCTAGATACCGATCTATTGAACGGAGCTCCCCATCCCTATACCGAACAGCGGAAACGTTATCAGCGTCAGGAAACATCTCGACCAGAGCCGGGGCCAGCATCGTCGTCGACATTGCAATCGCGCATACGGCGAGGGTAGGAGAACGCAGGAGCAGTTTCCCCATCGTTCTTACGTATGCAACGGCGGAGGCACAAGCGCTCGAACGAGTTGCCGTTCTCGATGCAGTGAAGGAACCTCTCTCAAGACAAATCGGGGACATCGGGCACGCGCAGCCGCTCTTTCCAGCAACGCAAAGCAGGCTAATTGCCAGCACCTCGATCCCGATTGCGCATACGAGGGCAATCGCGCCACGCTCGAAGCAAAGTCCAGGCAGATTCACTATCTGCGTTGTCGGGTACGGGCTATAGGCGCCGACGGTAAACTCAGTGTTCGCATACGTAAGGGGATTCAACAGGGCGAACTCACGTAAAGCGATGGATCTTCCGTAATACCCGGGAACCATCGTCACCCCCATCAGGGCACATACGAACACGATTCCAAGCGTAGGGTTATTGGCAATCTTCACGGCAAGGTGAACGACAAGCGAGATGAACGCTGCCACCAAGAATTGCAAGATGGCCGTCTGCACGAACACCAGCCAAGCCGGTTTGATAACCGGAGTCGCATATTGAATGTAGCCTATCGGATAGAACGGCGAGCCCGGGCCATTCTTCACAAGCGCGGCGATTATCCCTGGAAGATTGATGGCGAGGACGGCAAGCATTGCAAAAACACTCGCCCATACGCTCGATGCAACAAGTCTACCCAGCTCGCCCATCGGTGCCTGGATGATGAGCTTTTCACGTTTGTTAAGACGCGCGGCAAGGAACGAGACGGCAACGGCCGTTGCGGCCCATAGCAAGTACTCCTTCGATCCGTCATAAAAGGAGTACGCTCCATCCGATACCTGCAGAAACGGAAGCAGAGGAGAGAGCGGCGCCAAGACAAGACGCCCCGCGGCAAGAGGGTACAGAAGCGCGGGCATGCTTGATGAAGAGGTATAGACGCCCTCCTCCCCCGCATTCACAAGCGCATCCGCATAGGATGCTGACAATTCCTGCTCAACACGGGTTATTCCCGACTCGAGGTATTCAACCCGTCCGTCGATGCCAGCCGCGCTCCTGAAGACGGGCAGAGCACAAAGAACCATCAACGCAACAACGACAACACAGAGCGACCTGGAGGAGAGAAGCGACCTAAAGATCGCCTTCGAGATTTTGAGCATACGTATCACCAGCTCGTTTCAACACGATTCAGCCCGATGCGCGGGGTTACGGTTGCAGCATGCTGTGATTACTTGCCGGCAAAGTCAATTTAACATAAACTGTTAAAAAGTATCCTGAGATTTTTAAATTCTTCGGAGGTTGTTATGAGTTCTGACAATCGCACTCCCCGGCTTCATTCCTTCCGTATCGCGTGTGCGATAGCCTCTACAGCCCTTTGCGTCACCGCCATCGCGCAAGTGGCGTTCTCCTTAAAGCCAGCAATCGAAGTGCTCAACAACCCTGTAATTGCAGACTCCCCCGCATATCCAGCCCTTGCGATCTCGACATTGGCCCCTGCCGTCATCGGTATCGCTACGACCATCCTCAGCGCCGTTCTCGTGTGGACAATCAAGAGCGCAGACCCCTTCAAGAAAGGGTCTGCGACATGCTTGAAGGTGCTCGGCATTCTCTTCATTG
Source organism: Collinsella sp. (assembly GCA_048298285.1). Classification (GTDB taxonomy): domain Bacteria; phylum Actinomycetota; class Coriobacteriia; order Coriobacteriales; family Coriobacteriaceae; genus Collinsella. Next base: position 1,794 of record DBFCNY010000047.1, on the reverse strand, counting down.
TTCAAGCTGCCACCAGCCTCTACGCCGGCTCACTCGAAGCCTCCGTCTCGATGTTTGGCGGCGAGGGGACCGTCGGCACCCAAGAGATCGCTTCATCATTCGACTGGACCTCTCTGGTTCTCGGCATCGTCTTGTTCATGCTTTCCCAGCTCTTCCTGTACGCTCGAGAGCTGTACCTCGACTCCGACGAAATTGCGTAAGGAAACGCCATGCCCGTAATTGTTCGCCTCGACAAGATCATGGCCGAGCGAAAGATTTCCTCGAACGAACTTGCCGAAAGGATTGGAACCACGCCCGTGAACCTGTCCCGTATTAAAAAAGGGCATATTCGCGGCATTCGCTTCAACACACTCGAGCAGCTATGCCTCGCCCTTCGTTGCCAACCCGGAGACCTTCTCGAAGTCATGAGCGAAGAGGATGCCCGAAAGGAGTTCGGACTCGATTGGTCCGCCGAGGATTAGAGGGCGGTCGTACTCGCCCTGCACACGGGGATGCGAATCGGCGAGGTCTGCGGCCTTCGGTGGTGCGATGTGGATTTCGAGGCGTGTCTGATCTCGGTCAGGCACTCGGTGGCATACGCGAAGGGGATGGGCTCGTTCATCAAGGACGCCATGGCGACGCTCAACGTCTACGCCGACATCGAGCCCATCTCCAAAATCCATAACATGCTGCGCGCCACGCCGTGCCTTTGGCGCGGGCACCTCGGGCCGAGGGTCGATCCGGGTCCCATGTTCCAACAGAGGATCCAGGAGTCCATCGAGACGCTCCAGGCGTTCGGCTACGGCATCACCGAGCCGGACGACCGAAATATCGCCATACGCGACGTGAAGACGAACAGTTGGCTCTAGCTCACCGAGTACGCGGCAGTGCTGGGCCCATCCCAACTGAGGTCACGGTGGTCCGATAGGGGCGCCGCCCGCGGCATGCGCCGCGGAGCGGTATCCCCTACCGAAGGGCGGGGATGCCCTCCGCTTCCAGTTCGGAATCAGCCGTCGGAGGCGTTCGGCTGACTGCGGGAACGGCCTGTCCGCTCAATGTGTTCGGCTGAGATCGGAAATCAACCCAACACGAGCCGGACACGCGCCAGACGGCTCTTCCCCGTGCGGCCTTCCCCCTTACGCTCATGTTGCAGGCATGTAACGCCGCAGCGAGCGCGCCTTTTTTGCGCCAGACAGGTACAATGATGAACACTGTACCGTAGCGGAGCGCCCCGCGCGCGCCGCAATCACGCGAAAGGGTTTCCCATGGCCGAGATCTCGTCCTCCCGCATCGTCATCACCGTCCTTGGCAAGAACCGCCCCGGTATCGTCGCCGGCGTCACCCGTGTTCTGGGCGAAGCCAACGTCGACATCCGCGACATCACGCAGTCCATTATCGAGGACATCTTCACCATGACCATGCTGGCCGACACCGCCGAGTCCAAGCTCAACTTCGCCGAGCTGCAGAAGGCCCTGGCCGAGGCCGGCGAGCTTTCGGGCGTCAACGTGTCCATCCAGCGCGAGGACGTCTTCAACTTTATGTACCGCCTGTAGCGAGCAAGCCGCTGGGGATAGCCTGACGCGCGCATGCCCATGCAAATCACCCCGATGCGGCCCGGAGAGGAGCGCGCATGGCCTACGACGCCAAGAAAATCTATTACCGCTTCGATGACCACTTGAGCCGCCTGGTTCTGGATTACGAAGCAAGCCGCCAGATTTCGCCTGAGAGCGAAAACCTCTACCACGGCCTGCCGACCGACCCTTATGACGAGGGCCTGTTTGTTGAGCACAATGTCAAGCGCGGCCTGCGCAATGC
>DBFCNY010000046.1:0-4568 GCA_048298285.1 Collinsella sp. | reverse complement strand
ACTTTGAAGAGGAGCTCGCATGATCGACACCGAGCACGTTAAATGCGACACCTGTACTGCCCCCGAGCCCATGGAGCTCGACGCCAGCGACGAGGCTTCGCGCGGCTGGCCCACTGTGGACATCGAGACCAACCCCTACAAGGGCCAGTTCCCGCTGTTCCAGCAGCACCCCGAGATCGCCTTCCTCGATAGCGCCGCCACCGCGCAGCGCCCTGCCTGTGTGCTCGACGCCGAGCGCGACTTCTATCAGCGCATGAATGCCAACCCCCTGCGTGGCTTGTACTCGCTGTCCGTCGAGGCAACCGACGCCATCGCGAAGGTCCGCCAGCAGATCGCCGACCTCATCGGCGCCTCACAGGCCAACGAGGTCGTCTTCACCCGCAACACGAGCGAGTCGCTCAACCTGGTCGCCAAGAGCTTTGCGCCCACAGTGCTCGAGCCCGGTGACGAGGTCGTCATCACCATCATGGAGCACCACTCCAACCTGATTCCGTGGCAGCAGGTCTGCCGCGCGACCGGCGCCAAGCTCGTCTACCTCTACCCCACTAAGACCGGCCAGCTCACGACCGAGGAGGTTCTGTCCAAGGTGGGCCCCAAGACCAAGATCTTGGCAGTGGGTCAGGTCTCTAACGTCCTGGGCGTCGAGAACCCGGTCAAGAACCTCGGCAAGCTCGTGCACAAGTACGGCGGCTATCTGGTCGTCGACGGCGCGCAGTCGCTGCCGCACATGCCGGTCGATGTGGCCGACCTGGGAGCCGACTTCTTTGCCTTTAGCGCGCACAAGGCCATGGGCCCCATGGGCATCGGCGTGCTGTGGGGCAAGATGGACCTGCTCAACGCCATGCCGCCCATGCTCACCGGCGGCGAGATGATCGACTCGGTCACCGAGCAGGACGCCGTCTGGGCTCCCGTCCCCGAAAAGTTCGAGGCCGGCACGCAGGACGCCGCCGGCATCTTCGCCACGGGCGCGGCACTTGACTACCTGGTTAACACCGTGGGTTACGAGAACATTCAGGCCCGCGAGCAGGCACTCGTCCACTACCTGATGGGCGAGCTCATGCAGCTCGACTTTGTCCAGATTATCGGCTCCATCTATTGGGACAACCACCACGGCGTCGTGAGCTTTAACGTCCGCGGCATCCACCCGCACGATGTCGCGAGCATCATGGACATGGACGGCGTCTGCATCCGTGCCGGCCACCACTGCGCGCAGCCGTTGCTCACCTGGCTGGGCGTCGAGAACCTTGCCTGCTGCCGCGCCAGCGTGGCCTTCTACAACGACAAGGCCGATATCGACAAGTTTATCGCCGGCCTGCATCACGTTTGGAGCACGTTCAATGGGTAATCTGTACACCTCCACCACGTTTATGGAGCACAACTCGCACCCCGACTACAAGTACGAGATGGATGCCCCCACGCATGAGCACGAGGGCATCAACCCCAGCTGCGGCGACGAGCTCACCTTGCAGCTGCGTGTCGAGAACAACGTGATTGAGGAGGCATCCTTTACCGGCCACGGCTGCGCCATCAGCCAGGCCAGCGCCGATATCATGGCCGACCTCATCACCGGCGAGACGGTCGAGGAAGCACGTCGCTTGGCAGGGCTCTTCCTCGCCATGATCCGCGGCGAGCAGCTCTCAGAGGAGGACCTGGAAGACCTGGACGAGGCCGCCCAGCTCCAGGACATCTCGCACATGCCCGCCCGCGTCAAATGCGCCGAGCTCGCCTGGCGCACCCTCGACGGCATGCTCGAGGGGCGAAATAATCAGTAGTACTTGTCCCAAATCTTAAGATTTTTGTTGGCCGAATCGCTTGACAAGAGTGGTTCGGCCATTTTCTATTCCGAGAGCTCAGTCTGTGCCTTCACCCGCGCATAAGCGCGCACGATACGAGAGACGGTACTTTTGCCAATCCCGGTATACCGCTCAATCTGGCGCACCGTAAAACCGGCATCGTGCAATCCAAAAATAACGGTATCGCGCTGCGCAGGCGGTGCGTCTTTAACCCCATGGAGCGGAGCCCCGAGGCTCTTCGCCAACTTGTCGGCAAAGGCGTGGCGTTCCCACTCTGTCTCTTTCATATCGCGCAGCGCCGGTTCGCCGCCGTCGGGCGTCGAAAGCGAATAGGCAATAAAGCCCTCGGCAGAACCAAAAAGCTCAAGCACGCAAGAAGGATCAGAAAATCCCCTCGCGACATCGGCCGCGTCACCGTCGTAAGCGCACAAATGCTCCGGAAAGCTGCTCCAGGGATAACGCTCAATGAGACTGATGCCCGCCTCCTGCGGATCGGCGTGAACGGAGCGAATAGCCTCCATCACCTGCCAGTCGGTATCGAGCGAGCGCCGGTCAAAACGGTTCTGGAACAGATGCCCTGTGCGCCCCGTGCGTTTATTGAACCGCCGCGCGTACGTCAAAAGCAGCCGGTGCATCGCCGCGCTCATCGCGTCCTCGTAATCTGCAAGCACCAGACGCACGTGATTGCCCATAAGGCACCAGGCGATAACCGTCACGCCCGCCTTGCGGCAGCACTCACGCATCAGCTCCAAGAACTCCCACCGGTCTTCATCGCCCTCAAAGATGAGCTGCTTGCCCGTACCGCGGGCACAGACATGGTAAAAGCCGGTAACCGTTCTCCAAACGCGCTGCATGGCGCTCCCTTCGCCGGGATCTGCTTGCCATCCAATACAGCACGATTGAAGCGTGCCATCAAAACATTCACGCAAAACAATACACTCGCGCGGCCAAAGGCAGTAAACAGGCGGCGAACGGCACCGTTGCAACAGGTCAACCCCTGCAACGCTTACAAGAGCAGACCAAAAGCTTGCCCAAGAAGGACCCCCTCTACGGAAGTTCACAACCACAGAACATAGAGTTAAATCGTTTCAATTGAAAGTTCCGCGCTTCTCGCTACGAAAACTGAGCCGTTCGCCGAATATTCCGTGCATTTCGCGGTATTATAGGGGCTGCATGTCATGTCCCTTTCGAAGGGTCGCCCGGCAATCGCCAGCCACGACCCCCAGACGGGACGCCAACACGATAGAGAGGAGAGGCATGCAGTACTCACAGGAAGTGGAGAACATGTGCCCCGTTGCCAAGGGTGCATACCACGGCCCCGCACCCATCCCCGAGGAGGGCAAGTGGGTCCAGGCTAAGGAGATTTCCGACATCTCCGGTCTTACGCACGGTGTGGGTTGGTGCGCACCTCAGCAGGGCGCCTGCAAGCTCACGCTGAACGTCAAGGACGGCATCATCGAGGAGGCCCTCGTTGAGACCATCGGCTGCTCGGGCATGACCCACTCTGCCGCCATGGCTTCCGAGATCCTTCCCGGTAAGACCATCCTCGAGGCCCTCAACACCGACCTCGTCTGCGACGCCATCAACGTTGCTATGCGCGAGATCTTCCTGCAGATCGTTTACGGCCGCAGCCAGACCGCGTTCTCCGAGGGCGGCCTGCCCGTGGGCGCCTCCCTCGACGACCTCGGCAAGGGCCTTCGCTCCCAGGTCGGCACCATGTTCGGCACCAAGGCCAAGGGCGCTCGTTACCTCGAGCTCGCTCAGGGCTACGTCACCCGCATGGCTCTCAACGACAAGAACGAGATCATCGCGTTCGAGTTCCTGAACCTCGGCAAGTTCACCGACGCCGTCAAGGCCGGCAAGACCCCCGAGGAGGCCATCGCTGGCGCTATGGGCCACTATGGTCAGTGGGAGAACGCTGCCAAGTACATCGACCCGCGCACCGACGAGGAGACTCACTCCGTCGCCAGCGTGTTCCCGGTTCACGAGTAGAAAGGGAGGGAAATAACTATGACTGTTACGTTCGAAGGTTACGAGCGCCGCGCTGACAAGATCAACAAGTGCCTCGCCGACAACGGCATCGCCTCCCTCGAGGAAGCTCTGCAGATCTGCACCGACAAGGGCTTCAACCCGCGTGAGATCGTCAACAACACCCAGTCCATCGCCTTCCAGAACGCCGAGTGGGCCTACACCCTCGGTTGCGCTCTCGCTGTCAAGCGTGGCGCCAAGTCCGCTTCTGAGGCTGCCGCCATCATCGGCGAGGGCATCCAGGCCTTCACCGTTCCCGGCTCCGTCGCCGAGGACCGCAAGGTTGGTCTGGGCCACGGCAACCTGGGCGCTATGCTGCTCTCCGACGACACCGAGTGCTTCGCCTTCCTGGCCGGCCACGAGTCCTTCGCTGCCGCTGAGGGCGCTATCGGCCTGGCTCTGAACGCCAACAAGGCTCGCAAGAAGCCGCTGCGCGTTATCCTCAACGGTCTGGGCAAGGACGCCGCTCAGATCATCGCCCGCATCAACGGCTTCACCTACGTGAAGACCCAGTTCGACTACTACACGGGCGAGCTCAAGGTCGTCGAGACCATCCCCTACTCCGATGGTCCCCGCGCTGCCGTTAACTGCTACGGCTCCGACGACGTCCGCGAGGGCGTTGCCATCATGTGGCACGAGAACGTCGACATCTCGATCACCGGTAACTCCACCAACCCCACGCGCTTCCAGCACCCCGTCGCTGGCACCTACAAGAAGGAGCGCCTCGAGGCTGGCAAGAAGTACTTC
>DBFCNY010000045.1:0-6122 GCA_048298285.1 Collinsella sp. | reverse complement strand
TGGCGATACCGACGCCGGCGGTGACGAGGCTGGCGATGCCCAAAACAAAGTAGATGAGAGCAAGGATTTTGAGAGTCTTGCGAGTGAAGCTCATGGCTGGTCCTTTCGATACGAGTACGCCAACTTGGCGCACCCAATGTACTGCACATATGGTGAAGCACATTGTAGTTCAACGGGGCGATGCATGCGTTTGAAAGCGTCTCTTGCCTGTGCGGTCCAACCTTTCAAAAAGGAAAGCTGGGCGTAAGCCAAATCGATGGCAGCGTATGCGCGGCGCTGCGATGATGGGGCCATGGTAAGAGCTAGACCGAAGGAGGAACCATGATGTACGGAGCAGAGCAGGTACGTGAGGCGCGGTCGTTGGGAAGGCGCATGAGTGATTCCGTGATCGCTACTGTGTGCACGGGATTGATGGCGGTGCTTTGTATTGCGATGCTGTGGGCCATGTCGCATGTGGGACAATAGCGGACGGTTGGGTGCCGACACAAACGGCGCTCACGTATTCGTTTTGCTTGCTAAGGAGTACCCATGGGCGTCGTCGATCCCTTTTCTGTTGCTCGGTCCGCGGGGCTTGAGCTGATCGGGAAGTCCGAGGGTCTCACACTCACCGACGGCACGATGGAGCTGCGTGCCGATTTTGGCCGCATGCTTCCACGGCTCAAGCAGGGCCGTCTGCAGCAAGAACTGCTGGTAAAGGCTGCGCGCGCAAAAGGCATCGAGAGCCCATGGGCGATTGACGCCACGGCAGGCTTTGGCGAGGATTCGCTGCTGCTGGCGGCCGCGGGCTTTACCGTCGATCTGTATGAGCAGGATTGCGTGATCGCGGCGCTCCTCAAGGATGCTTTGGATCGCGCGGCAGATGATCCGGCGCTTGCGACAGCCGTGGCGCGCATGCGCTTACATGCGGGCGAGGACAGCATTGCCGGCCTTTACCATACAGCTGAGCTGATCGGGCGGGGCGAGCTCACCGCTCCCGACGTGGTGTATCTGGACCCCATGTTTCCCGGACGCACCAAGAGCGCGGCGGTTAAAAAGAAATTCCAACTCTTGCACCATCTGGAGCAGCCGTGCGCCGATGAGGAGACGCTGGTTGAGGCTGCGCTTGCGGTGCACCCGCGCAAGTTGGTTATCAAGCGGCCGGTGAAGGGGCCACTGCTTGCCGGTGTTAAGCCGAGCTATCAACTTGCGGGCAAGGCCGTTCGTTACGATGTCTTGGTGCCGCCGCGCCCGTAGCTTGCGTGCGATGGTTGGCGCTCCGTCGGTGCCGTGCCGATGCGGTGCCTATTTCCAAGGGTGCGATGTCAGGTGCCAGCCGCCGCAGTATTCGCATTTGTAGCAGGCCAAACCGCGCCGCCCGCGGCTTTCGCAGTCGGCCATAACTGCCTCGGCCTCGGCGCGCGTGTCGTAACGGTTTTTGCGTTCGCACGATTTGTAGCGCCAGGCCTCGTCGCGCTCGGCGTCCAGGGCGTCGCGGCGCTCGTCCTCGCGTGCAAACAGGTCGCTCATATCGCCGCCGGTGGCAGTGCTCAAAAACTCGCTTTTAGCTTTTGACCAGGCGGCTCGCTTTTTGCTTCCCATCTGCTTAGCGCCTCTCTCCAAACGCTGGTATCATTGCTCAAACAAAGTGATACCAATAAACGTGAGGTCGCCGCGTGATGATCAGAAAAACCCTCGATACCGACATTCCCGCCGTCATGGCTATCTATGACGCAGCCCGCGCCTTTATGCGCGCACATGGCAACGCCACGCAGTGGCCCGAGGGCACGCCTTCTGCCGAGCAGCTGGCTGCCGATATCGCCGCCGATGGCAGCTATGTGTGCGAAGTCGACGGCCGCGTGGTGGCGACGTTTGCCTTTTTGCCGGGCCCGGACGAGTGCTATGACGTCATTGAGGATGGTCAATGGCGCAGCGACGCTCCGTACGCCGTGCTGCATCGCGTGGCGTCCGATGGCACCGTGCACGGTATCGCGGCTGCGATGTTTGCCTTTGCCAAGGAGCGTGCCGATCACCTGCGCATCGACACGCATCAGGACAACCTGCCCATGCAGGGCGCGAGTATTAAGGCGGGGTTCGAGCGTGCCGGCGTCGTGTATGTGTCGGACGGCACGCCGCGTGTTGCGTTCGACTGGCTGCGTGAGGCGTAAGAGTAGGGGCACGTGTCAACAATTCGCACGAACGAAAATGGTCCCGGGTGGGGCCATTTTCGTTCGCTGCGCTGATTTGCAAGCCGCCCTTCGCAAGGCGCGAACCTACGAAAATCGCCGCGCGGCAACGCAGGGCGATGAGCTTGGTCGGGGGATAGGGCCCGCTTCGCCCGCCGGCCCGTAAATTGTATCATCCAGTGTGGAGCGTGAACGCCCGTTGCCGCGTGCGATGGGCTTGCAATAAGAGGAGAGCCATGTCGAAGCAAGCGGTCGTTGGAATCTTGGCGCACGTCGATGCCGGCAAGACCACGTTGGCCGAGGCCATGCTGTTCAACGCGGGTCGCATTCGCAAGCGCGGCCGCGTGGACGATGGCGATTCGCATCTGGACACTAACGCGATCGAGCGCGAGCGCGGCATTACGATCTTCTCGTCGCAGGCCGTGCTCGACCATGGCGATACCCACGTCATGCTCGTGGATGCGCCGGGGCATGTCGATTTTTCTGCCGAGGCGGAGCGCACGCTGCGCGCACTCGACTATGCGATTTTGGTTGTGGGCGCCAACGATGGCGTGCAAGGGCACACCGAAACCCTGTGGCGCCTGCTTGCGCGCTATGACATTCCGACGTTCATCTATATCAACAAAATCGATTTGGAGAATCCCGGCCGCGATGTTTTGCTGGCACAGCTTGGGCAGCGTCTTTCCGAAGGCTGCCTGGATGCCAACGAACTGCTGGCGGGCGGTGCCGTTCAGGAGGACGCTGCTGCGTTGGACGAGGCGGCGCTCGAGGAGTTTCTTGAAGCGGGTGAGTTGTCTGCCGAAACGTTGTCGCGGCTCGTCGCGGAGCGCAAACTGTTTCCCTGCTTTGCCGGCTCGGCGCTCAAAGACCAAGGCGTGGCGGAGTTACTCGACGGCATATGCGCTCTGATGCACGAGCGAACATGGCCCCAGGAGTTCGCTGCGCGTGTCTACCGCGTGAGTCGTGGAGACCGTGGCGAGCGTCTTGCCTGGGTCAAGGTGACGGGCGGTGTACTGCGTGCAAAGCAAGTTGTCGAGGGATGCTCTGGCGCCTCCACTTGGGAGCAGAAGGTCGATCAGGTACGCATCTGTAACGGCGAAAAGTATGAGCTTGCCCAAGAAGTTGCTGCTGGCGGTATTTGTGCCGTGACGGGTCTTGCGCACGTTCGCCCGGGGGACGCCCTGGGCGCGGAGCCCGCGGGCGATGCGCCCGTCATTGCGCCTGTCCTCACCTATACGGTGCTTCCGGGCGAACACGATGTCCATGCGGTGTTCAAAGCGCTGGCTGAGTTGGCGGACGAAGATCCCATGTTCGGCGTAAGCTGGAACACTCATCTTGAGCAGATTCATTTGCAGTTGATGGGCGCCGTGCAACTCGAGGTCGTGCAGCGGGTATTGGCCGATCGCTTTGGCCTTTCGGTTGCGTTTGAGTCTGGCGGCATTCTCTATAAGGAGACTATTTCGCAGCCGGTCGAGGGCGTGGGCCACTTTGAGCCGCTGCGCCACTATGCCGAGGTGCATCTGCGCCTGGAGCCGTTGCCAGCGGGTTCGGGCGTGCAGTTTGGCACCGTGACCTCGACCGACGAGCTCGACCTGAACTGGCAGCGTTTGGCGCTCACCAACGCCATGGAGCGCGATCACCTGGGCGTGCTGACCGGTTCGCCCATCACCGATGTACGCATTACGCTCACGGGCGGCCGCGCGCATGCCAAACATACCGAGGGCGGCGATTTTCGCCAGGCCACGTACCGCGCGATTCGCCAGGGTTTGATGCGGGCGCGTGAGGCCGGCGCAGCCGTGCTGCTGGAGCCGTGGTACCACTTTGAGCTCGAGGTGCCGGGGGAGTGCGTGGGCCGGGCGCTCTCGGATGCCACGCGCATGGGTGCCGAGTACGAGCCGCCGACGATGGTGGGCGATCGTGCCGAGCTCGTAGGCCGCGTCCCCGCATCCGAAGTACAGGACTATGCCCTGGAGGTGGCCGCCTATACGAGCGGCCGCGGGCATCTGTACCTGGAGTTCGCAGGCTACGCGCTCTGCCATGATGCCGAGCGCGTCATCGAGACGGCTGCCTATGAGCCCGAGGCCGATCTGCCCAACACGCCCGATTCGGTCTTTTGCTCTCACGGCGCTGGCTACACCGTCAAGTGGTACAACGTCCCCGGGGCAGCCCACGTAAAGGTCGATCCCGCCACCTTCCGCCCCTGGCGAGCGGCGGACGCCGAGTTTTTCGGCCATAGGTGATAGAGGGTCAGTCTCTTTGTCGCATCCTGTTGGTATAACTCGGTATAAGTTGGTATAACTATTACCAGGGTTTGCCAATCCGAGGAGGCCGACATGAATCCAAATCCCTTTAAGCCCACGGCTGGCAAGCGGCCTCCGATACTCATCGGTCGCGAGTCGGTCATCGAAGATTTCGAGGAAGGGCTCGATAACGGCGCCGGAGCGCCGGGCAGGCTCATGCTCATTACGGGAAACCGCGGCTGCGGCAAGACGGTTCTCCTGCGGGAGCTGCAGCGTCTGGCCAGTGAGCGCGGATGGGCGGTTGTCTCCGATTCCGCTTCGCTTGGCTTATGCGACCGCTTGGCCGACGCGCTTCGCTCGAATAAACCCGTTGTGACGTCAATGGAGTTCGGTCCGTCATTTGGCCGGATGTCGGTCGAGGCGGCGCGGGCAAAAGGCGAGACGTTGCGCGGGTTAGTCAACGAACGCCTCAAGAAACTCGGGCCGGGAAAGGGCTTACTGTTTGCGATTGACGAGGCCCAATCGGCATCTATCGAGGAACTGGCGGCGCTGGCCGTTCTCTATCAGCAGGTGCTCGGAGACCAGGATGCTACGGGCTTGCCCGATAGCGATCAGCGCGGTCTTGCGCTGGTTTTTGCCGGCTTGCCCAGTATGGTTGATGACTTGCTCGAAGAGCCGAGCGTAACGTTTTTGCGGCGCGCCCAGCAGCGTACGCTGGGGCCGATTTCTTTGCCCAAAGTGCGCGATTCATATGTCCAGACGGTCAAAGACGCTGGCCTTTGCGTTGATGCAGAGACGGCGGACCTTGCGGCGCGCAAGAGCATGGGGCATCCCTATATGGTTCAGCTGGTGGGATATTACATGTGGCGGTCTGCTGTCCGGCGTGGCTCGCAGGTCATCGAAAGGCGCGATGCCGAGGATGGCCATGCGGATGCCGTCTCCGAGTTCTACGAAGCGGTTGACGCGCCTCTGTATTACGGGCTGCGCAGTCCACAGCGCCTCTTTATCGAGGCCATGGCGGTTGACGAGGGCAAACCGAGTCGCATGGCGGATATCATTGAGCGCTGCGATCGCACCCAGAGCTGGGCGAGTAAATATCGCGCAAGCCTGATTCGCGAGCGCGTCATCGAGGCTGCCGGATACGGCCTCGTCCGATTTACCGTGCCCATGCTGGGCGCGTACATTCGCGATCGAGTTATATGACATGAGTAGGGTGATAAAGGTGACGGAACAGAAGATGAGCCCGCAGGCTATCGAGGTACGTGGCGCACGTGTACACAACCTCAAGGACATCGATATCGATATTCCGCTGGGAAAGCTCGTGGGTATTGCCGGCGTGTCGGGTTCGGGCAAGAGCTCGCTGGCACTGGGGGTTCTTTATGCCGAGGGCTCGCGTCGTTACCTGGAGGCGCTCAGCACCTATACTCGACGTCGCCTGACGCAGGCCGAGCACGCTCAGGTGGACGAGGTACTGCACGTGCCGGCGGCGCTCGCATTGCATCAGCGCCCTAGCGTGCCGGGCGTGCGTTCCACCTTTGGCACCATGACCGAGCTTTTGAACAGCCTGCGCCTGATGTTCTCCCGGCTGTCCCACTACCCCTGCCCCGCCTGCGGCTGCATGGTGCCGCCCAGCCTGAACATTGCGGCCGAGATCCCGCTCTACTGCCCCCGGTGCGGCGCACAGGTGCCGGTGCTGGGCGCGGAGCAGTTCGCCTTTAAC
>DBFCNY010000044.1:0-4731 GCA_048298285.1 Collinsella sp. | reverse complement strand
ATGTCCGGCGTCGTGCCGCAGTCCGGTTATGGATTCTCCGCACGTGGCGGACGCCAGACGGGCATGCGCTTTAAGCCCAAGACCCGTAAGCTCAAATAGGGGAGGCCTGTAGATGTCTTCCCAGTTGACGGTTGTTGTCGCCGGTATCCTGCTGGTCGTGGCCATTGTGGTCGCCCTGGTCATCATGCGCCGCGGCGATTCCCGCTTTACCTACGACACGCAGCACGGAACGGCCCCGCGCGCCACCGAGGGCGAGGGCAATACGGCCGCTACGGCCTTTAAGGGCCGCTTTTCCATCCTCACCGCGGGCGTGGGTGCGATGTTTGCCGCGCTTGCCGTTAAGCTGTGGGGCATGCAGATGGTCTCGTCGGACTACTACGACAAGCAGGCCAAGAGCAATCAGACCCGTACCGTTACCACGCCTGCCGTGCGTGGCCGTATCTTGGACCGCAACGGCGTCGCACTGGTGCAAAACCGCCCCTCGCTCGCCGTCGTCGCCTATCGCGATCTTGCCGACGATAAGGTACTGGTGCGCCATCTTGCTAACGTGCTCGGCATGCCGTATATCGCGGTGCTGCGCAACATCCAGGACAATTCCGAAGGCGCGCAGAGCCTGCATACGATCGCGACTGACGTGCGCCGCTCTACTGTCGCCTACATTCAGGAGCACGCCGGTGAGTTTCCCGGCGTGAAGATCGCCGAGCGCACCGAGCGCCAGTACCCGTATGGTGAGACCGCCTGCCATATTTTGGGCTATACCGGCACCATTACCTCCGAGCAGCTCGAGGCGCAGAATAAGAAGTCGTCGGACGGCAACGATAGCGCGGCTGGCCAGATTTCGTATCAATCGGGCGATATTGTGGGCCAGGCGGGCGTAGAGATTTACTACGAAAATCTGCTGCAGGGCATTCGTGGTGAGCAGACCGTGAAAGTTGACGCCTCGGGTAACGTGACCGGTCAAGCCGGCGCCGTTCCTGCCAAGGCCGGTTCTGACATTAAGCTTACGCTGGATCTTAAGATTCAACAGGCCTGCGAGACGGCTCTGGCGAATGCCATTGAGCTTGCCAAGACCACGGGTCATAGTGATGCCGGCAACGGCGCCGTGGTGTGCCTCGATCCCAACAATGGTGAGATTCTGGGCATGGCGAGCGAGCCCAAGTTTGATCCGTCGGTGTTTATCGGCGGCGTTTCCAACGACGTGTGGAACGAGCTCAACGACGACAAGGGTTCGCATCCGCTGCTCAACCGCGCCATTAGCGGCCAGTATATGTCGGCTTCGACCATTAAGCCGCTCTCGGCTTTGGCCGGTCTTGAGTTTGGAACCTATACCTCAGGCCAGACCACGAACTGCACGGGCTATTGGACGGGCCTGGGTAAGTCATGGGGTAAGTACTGCTGGCTGCATTCCGGTCACGGCACCATGACGCTGCAATCGGGTATTGCCAACTCGTGCGACCCCGTGTTCTACGATATGGGCAAGGCGTTTTTCTACAACGACCAGCATCCCGAGGGCCTGCAAGAGGTCTTTCGCCGTTGGGGCCTGGGCAAGACTTGCGGCATCGATCTGCCAAGCGAGGGCACGGGCCGCATTCCCGACGCCAAGTGGAAAGAGTCGTACTTTACCGACGCCTCGGCCGAGGACCGCAAGTGGAATGCCGGCGATATGACTAACATCGCTATCGGCCAGGGCGACATTTTGGTGACGCCGCTGCAGATGGCCTGCGCTTACATGGGCCTTGCCAACGGCGGCAAACAGTATGTGCCGCATGTGTTCTTGTCTGCTGTCTCGCGTGATGGCGACGGCGATGCCTACAAATACAACGGCAAGGGCAAAAAGAAGCGCCTTGAGGCTCAAATTAACAACGATGCTGATCTTGCGCTGGTCCGCAACGGCATGCATGACGTGATTTACTCGGCGTCGACTTCGACCGCCGCGCACTTTAACTCCTTGACCCCCACGGTCTACGGCAAGTCCGGCACGGGCGAGAAGAGCGGCGAGGACGATTACGCGTGGTTTTGCGCCTACGCGCCGGCCGATGAGCCCAAGTACGTGATTGTCACTGTCTTGGAACAGGGCGGTGGTGGCTCCGATACCGCGCTGCACGTCGTGCGCGATGTCCTCGGTGCCATCTATGACGAGCCCGACACATCTTCTGCCACGGGCGATTCTTCGGTTCGATAGGAGGTTGCGATGGATTTTTCGCCGGCGGATCTGTTCCGCTCAACTAAAACCGGTTCCCGCAGCAGCCTGGACCGTGTCAACAAGCAGCTTTCGGCCTCGCGCGGCACGTTTCGCCAGAAGGTGCACATCGGCGTGCTGCTGGCAACCTTGGCACTCGTTACCTATGGCGCCATCATCATTTGGTCGGCCTCGCAGTTTAAGGCTGATGCCTCATTCTCACGTCACCTGTTGGGCATCGGCATCGGTGCGGTGCTTGCGGTGCTCGTCTGGCGTACCGATCTGCGCGGCATCTCTAACTTCTCGACGGCGCTGCTCGTCATCGACCTCATTGTGATTTTCTCGCCTAAGATTCCGGGACTTTCCTATACGGGCGGCCTGGGCATGACGGGCTGGATCAAGATTCCCGGTATCGGTCTTACCTTCCAGCCGGTCGAGCTTGCCAAGCTCATCACGATCTTCTTTATCGCCACGCTTGGCTCGCAGTACAACGGCCGCATCGATACCGTCCGCGACTACATTAAGCTCTGCGGCATGTTGTCCGTTCCGTTTTTGGCCGTCGTCGCCATGGGCGACCTGGGTTCGGGCCTGGTCGTGTTGGTGTCGGGTGCCGTTGTCATCTGCATGAGCGGTGCGCGTCGCGAATGGGTGCTGTCGACCTTGGCGTTGCTCGTGGGCCTGGTGGCTCTCATCCTGGCGCTCGATTCGGTGCTCGATTCTCTTTTGGGCCACGACGTTTTGATCAAGCAGTACCAGATGAACCGACTGACCGTCTTTATCGACCCCGATAATGCCGATTCGGACGATGCCTACAACTTGCAGCAATCGCTCATCGCGGTTGGATCGGGTGGCTTTTTCGGTAAGGGGCTGGGCCACGCGACGCAGTCTGCCGGTGGCTTTCTGCCCGAGTTCCACACCGACTTCGTCTTTGCCTTTTTGTCCGAGACCTTTGGCTTCTGCGGCTCTTTTTTGCTGCTGTGCCTGTACGTGCTGCTCATGTTCTCGACGATTCGCGTCGCCTTTAAGTGCGAGTCTCTGTTCCTACGCTTGTCATGCGTGGGTATCGTCGGCATGTGGGCATTCCAGACCTTCGAGAACATCGGCATGTGCATCGGCATGATGCCGATTACCGGTATTCCGCTGCCGTTCATTAGCTTCGGTTCGTCCTCGATGATGATCCAGTTGCTGACGGTGGGTATCGTACAATCCATATGGCGGCATCGTTCGGGCGCCGCGTAACCGCTGGAGGGGTTTGCTATGAAGATTCCCGTGGACAAGCTGACCCGCGCCTTTAAGATGGGCGCGACTACCAAGAAGGATTCCGACACGCCGGTTCGCGTGTCTGTCTACCTCGATTCGTCTGCCTCGCGTTTTTTGGTCGAGACGGTGCGCGATGCCTTCGTGCCGCAGACGACGTCGGGCATTGTGCGCGTTGAGCGCCTGGGGGAGGACCGTATCGTCCCCAAGACCGATACCGATGTGGTTCTGGTGCTTTCGTGTGGGTCTGACCGCCTTGAGAGCGCCGTGCAGGAACTCGTGATTGCCGGCGCCCCCGTGTGCGTGCTGGCCGAGTCCGCAGTCGAGGTGCCTTTTATCCAGGAGTCCACGCCCATGCTCGGCGCGGTGGCGGCTACCGATAAGACGTATCTGCTCGAGACGCTTGCCCGCTGGATTCTCGATCGCACGGACAAGGAGACGGCATTTGCGGCAAACTTCGCCTTCATGCGTATCGCTGCCGCTAACCGCATCATCACCTCGTGCGCGCTTACCAATATGGCGACGGGCGCGCTGGTGTTTTTGCCGGGGGCCGATTATCCCGTTATGGCGCTGGCGCAGGTGGGCATGCTCTTTGAGCTCGCGGCCATCTTTGGACGCGGCATAAAGCCCGAGCGCGGCTATGAGGTCGCGGGCGTGCTTGCCGGCGGCCTGGTGATCCGCGCCGTCACCCGCGCTCTGGTAAAGCAGACGCCTCATATTGGGTTTGCCGTCAAGGCGTTGACCGCCGCAGCAGGAACCTATGGCATGGGCCGTGCGCTCGTTTCGCTGTACGAGCGCGACATCGACTACAGCCGTGCCAACGAGGTGGCCGCCGCCACGTTCTCGCGCGTCCGCGACCTGGTGACCACGGTCGCCGGTGCCACCCGTCCCATGAGTCCTTTCGAGGATGCATCCGATCTCGCTGCTTAGGGGTTTCTTTTGCGCGCTGTGTACCAAGACTGTTTTCATTTGATTGAGCCCTTGCTCGCAAAGGTCGAAAAGCCGAGTCGCTATATCGACCATGAGTGGGGCACGCTCTCAAAGGCCGATGCCGACTATCGCTGCTGCATGATCTATCCGGACGTGTATGAGGTCGGTCTGCCCAACCAGGGCATCGCCATTCTCTATAACATCCTCAATCAGGCCGAGGGCATTTCCTGTGAGCGCGGCTATGTGCCGTGGCCCGATATGGGCGATGCCATGCGCGAGGCGGGGATTCCGCTGCTGTCGCTCGAAGGCGCGGCGCCTGTGGCCTCGTTCGATATCGTCGGCATGCATGTGCCGCACGAAATGGC
>DBFCNY010000043.1:0-5280 GCA_048298285.1 Collinsella sp. | reverse complement strand
GTGTAGGGGCGGCCGTTGGCGATGGCGTCGCAGAAGGTGGCCACGGCAGAGTTGTATCGGGGGCGGCACCACTTGCCGTAGAGGTTGGGGAAGCGGTAGATGAGCACCGGCGCCCCGGTGCGCTCCGAGTACTCGCGGAACAGGCCCTCCCCCGCCAGCTTCGACTCGCCGTATACGGAGCCCTCGAAGCGGCCCGACAGGCTCGCCTGCGCGGAGCTGGAGAGCATGACGGGGCACTTATTCCCGTGGCGCTCGAGGGTGTCCAACAGCGTGGAGGCGAACCCGAAGTTGCCCTCCATGAACTCGGACTGGTCCTTTGGGCGGTTGACGCCGGCCAGGTTGAAGACGAAGTCGGCGCGGGAGCAGAAGTCCTCCAGCTCGGCGGGCGTCGAGTCGATGTCGTACTCCATGACCTCGAGGGGAAGGAGTGACTGGTATTTCGCACGGCGGTCCTTGCCGTCCCTTATGTTCTTCAGCGCGCAGCAGAGGTTCCTGCCGACGAAGCCCCTGGCGCCGGTGACGAGGACGCGCACCCTACTGCACCGCCTCGTGCTCGCGGCCCTCCAGGGCCAGCTGCACGTACTCGGCGGTCTTGATCTTGGCGATGGTGCCCTCCACGTCGAGCCTCTCGGTGTTGTGGCTCGTGTAGGACTCGTCTGCCTGGGTCTCCACCTCGCCGTCCACGACGAACTTGTCGTAGTTCAGGTCGCGCGAGTCGCAGGACACGCGGTAGTAGCCGCCCATGTCCTCGGCGCGCAGTCGCTCCTCGCGGGTCATGAGGGTCTCGTAGAGCTTCTCGCCGTGGCGGGTGCCGATCACCTGGGTGCCCACGCGGCCGAAGACCTCCTGCACGGCCTCGGCGAGGTCGCCGATGGTGGAGGCAGGGGCCTTCTGGATGAACAGGTCGCCGGGGTTGGCGTGCTCGAACGCGAACTGCACCAGGTCCACGGCCTCGTCCAGGTTCATGAGGAAGCGGGTCATGTTGGGGTCGGTGACCGTGAGCGGCTCCCCTTTTCGGATGCGGTCGATGAACAGCGGGATGACCGAGCCGCGCGAGCACATGACGTTGCCGTAGCGGGTGCAGCAGATGGTGGTGCGGCCGGCGCCGTTGCGGGCGTTGGCGTAGATGATGGACTCCATCATGGCCTTGGACTTGCCCATGGCGTTGATGGGGTAGGCGGCCTTGTCGGTGGACAGGCACACGACGCGGTCGACGCCCTCCTCGATCGCGGCGTGCAGGACGTTGTCCGTGCCGATGACGTTGGTGCGGACGGCCTCCATGGGGAAGAACTCGCAGGAGGGCACCTGCTTGAGGGCGGCGGCGTGGAAGATGTAGTCCACGCCGTGCATGGCGTCGCGCACGCTCTGGGCGTTGCGGACGTCGCCGATGAAGAAGCGCACCTTGGAGGCGAGCTCCGGGGACCTCTCCTGCAGGCGGTGGCGCATGTCGTCCTGCTTCTTCTCGTCGCGCGAGAAGATGCGGATCTCGGCCAGGTCGGTGTTCATGAAGTGCTTAAGCACCGTGTTGCCGAACGAGCCGGTGCCGCCGGTGATCATGAGGGTCTTGTCTTTGAATGCGGAAGTGCCTGTCATAAATTAATCCTCCACTAGTTGAGTAAGTAATTTTTCGAGCTTGTCGAAGAACAGCTTCTTCGTGAAATAGCGTTCGTAATAAGCTTTTGCGTTATAGCCAAGCTGCCCCGTGTCGGAAAGTCCAGCAAATTGCGAGGCAATTCGTGCAAGGCCTTCGGCATCTTCGATATCGCAGCAGAAACCGCATTTGGCCTCATCAATTACTCGTTTGGTTTCACCAGAAAGCGCTGCCAAAATCGGTTTTCCAGCGGCCATATAAGTTGTTACTTTTCGAGGAAGGGTGTACGTGGCCATGGGGCTGTCTTCAAAAGTGACAACCATTGCATCGGAGGCACCGTAATATTTGGGCATATCCTCAATTGGCTTGCGGCCGTGGAATACAATGTTATCTAGGCCTAGTTCCGAAGCTCTCGATTTACATTGCTCCAAGCGCGACCCAGACCCAACAATATGAAAAACGAGGTTCTGATCTTTCTGAGTAATGCTGGCGGCTTCGACAATGGTTATAACGGACTGTGTTTGTCCCACATTACCGGCAAATGTTAAATTGACTTTCGATGAGTCATAGCCTTCGCAGGAGCACTTGGCGCAGTCAGAAAAAGCATCGTCAGCGTATTGGGGCAAGTATGACGAGGGCTCACGATTAATTCCAAGGCTGTTTGAAAAGTACTCGTCAAACAAAGGCGAGGTAACAGCAATACGATCAGCTTTCCTATAAATCCTTTTTGAGACGGCCGCCATCCATTTGTAGGGCAACGAGTTCTCTGAAAAACCGCCAGCCGTAAGACTCACGGGCCACAAATCAAAGCAATACAACAGCATCTTTTTATGATGCTTGCGAGCGTAGACAAGACCGGGATCTACCTGCATAACGGGTGAAAACTGATATCCTAAGACAACATCGAATTCTTCATTAAGCTTTCGAGCAAGCCGATTTGCGTTATGCCAAAAAGAGATATAGTTCTTTACGCGATTGAGCGCACCGGTTTTTCTAGGTTGCAAGTTGGCGCGATAAATGGTCACGCCATTATGATGCTCAATCTGCTTATGTCCACTTTTATACTCTTCTGGAATGTCAGAGTTGGGCATTCCAGTATTCGGCAGACCGGTGATAACAGAGACGCTATGCCCTCTTTTAACAAGTTCCTCACATACATCAGAAGTGTTAAAGGGCTCCGGCCAATAGTGCTGGCAAACGACAAGTATCTTCATTAGCGCGCGCCGTCGCCAGTGCTCACAACGCCAAGCGTTTTGAGCATAATCACTACGTCCATCTTGATGTTTCTTGTTTTGATGTACTGGAGGTCAAACATGACCTTCTCACTGGGAAGTAGATCGTAGCCACCTGTAACCTGGGCAAGGCCAGAAATGCCCGGACGCACCATGGTGCGGTAATGCCAGCCATGAATACGCTTCTCGAACTCTTCGCAAAACGCGGGACGCTCGGGGCGGGGGCCGATTAGGCTCATATCGCCCTTAAAGACATTCCAGAACTGTGGAATCTCGTCCAGGCGCGTCTTGCGCATAACCTTGCCGAAAGGCGTGACACGCGGATCTTCGTCCTGCGCCCACTGAGCGCCTCGAGACTCCGCATCGGTATACATGCTGCGGAATTTATAGATGCTAAAAACCTTGCCGTCTTTACCAACACGACGCTGGGCGTAAATAACGGGGCCCTCGGATTCAGTTTTAATCTTGACCGCAATGACTGCCATGGGTATGGCGAGAACAATTAAGGCACAACCGCAGGAAACAACGTCAAAGGATCGTTTAATAAAGCGATAGAACAACCCGCCATTAACGACAGGCTTTTCCAATTCAACAATGTCATTACCGGGTAGTAGCTTCTCCAGCACATCCGCCGGAATACCGTTCTCGGTTAACTTCGGTTCGAGTTTTCCCACATTATGGAGCTTGGCAGCCTCGCGCCTGCTCTCACACGTTACAGCAGCAGTTGCTGAATCCCCCATTTGATTATCTTCCACTATTTCCTTCAAAACTACGTCCCCGCCCCCGGGGATCCTCCCTGTCCCGTTAAAGCGTCACCTGTACTTAGGCGATCGCCTTTTTAAGGTTTCGCATTGCGCGCTGCTCGGCTGAAAGCACCGCAAGGCCAACGCGGGTAGCTACGCGTCGACCGCATAAGTCGAGCTCCAAATAAGCAGTGCTCTTACGTCTGTTAATGGTTTTGATAAGGCCTTCGTGGCCCAGCAGCGGACCTGCCGTTACTACGACCTGGTCGCCGTCCTTTAGGGCCTCACTCATGGGAACTACGCGGTCTCCCCTATGCGTAAAGCTGCCAATGAGCTTGGTCTCTTCTTTTGCCAGCGGCACAAACTGACCGTCCTGGGATAACACCCGGGCAAAGTCGTCCATGCGCAGCAGATACTGTTGCACGGTGCGGGGATCTGCCGTATCGCAGATAAGATAACCGGGAAAGAGCGGCTTGGTCGTGTTAACCCATTCGCCGTGTACTTTAATCTCGGTTTGATATTGGGGGTAAAAGAGCTCCTGCATGGCGCCAACCGGCACCACATGCTCGATGCGCTCGCGCATTACGTCTTCGCGACCGTTAATGACCTGGATCACATACCACACGAGCACCACCCCCTTGCAGTCTTACGTGTGGCTCACGGGGTTTGGGTATGGCTTCGCCAGGGCGCTTGTGCGCGAAGGCGCTCCATATTCAAACCCTGAGCCCAGTTAGACAAGCACGTGGCTCTGCCCCACCGTGAACGGTATGTATAAGCGCAGTGGCTAGAGACGCGGACGTGTATCGCAAAAAGACCGCGTCCCCAGCTGGCTGCGTGCGGCCCAGTAAAGCGGGTACAAAACTGGACCGCACGCAAACAGCTGTAGGACTGCTGCGATTAGTCATGAAATACCGAATCGAATGAACTTGCACAGAGACAAGAACAAAATCATTCAATGCGATACGCATGACGACGCTATTGGAGCTCGTGGTCTTTCTGGCACCGCCGTTACGGCCGGATGCCGATCGACCCTGCGCTTTGCGACTTGCTAGAGCCGTGAGCACAGTTGAACCCATGTAACGTTAGCTATACTAGCACAGCAGGTGGCCCATACGTTTTGGGGCGTGTTGAGCAACATATCGTTTATTTACCGTGGTTATGGGGGATATCGTGCTGCCTTGCACGCATTGTCGCAGGTTTATGGGGGGTGTGTAGGTTGGCGATCACTGCCTGAGTTGTATTGCTGGCGGCGTGAATTGCTCAAACTATTATGCTTGGCTAACAAACTTTGCACAAAACCGGGAAGGTAATTGCGCAACTTTTTGCGGGTGTTGGCGTGGGCGTCGCATTGCGAAGATGCTCATTGCACAATAGACACGCCTGGCTACAGAGTCAATGCATTTTGAGGCAGATTGTTGGGCAACTTTTGGGATGCAGCTAGATGTGGGCGTAAGGTTTATCGGGCGAGGTTGACGATTCCGTCTCCCAGTACGAGGCTCTCGGAAAATAGAGGGGAATAGATATAGAACATGCGTTCTATATCTGATAAAATAGGGCCAAAGGTATACGGGCAACGTGAGCCGGTACGGAGGCCCCCAATGGTACGTATCGGCGAGATGGATGCTTTATTCACAGAGACCGTCACTCAGAGCCCTTAGGCAGGTACGCGCCCCTGCTGGCCGGCACCCATAAAGTTCGGCAGACAATCGAGTAT